>DATFRK010000359.1:0-3139 GCA_035263325.1 Pyrinomonadaceae bacterium
GGAAAAGCATAGGCAGGTTGCTCAATCCCGTCTTCGCCCTGGTTAACGAATCGTCAGCGGCGTCAATGTTGATCTGGTTCTTGCCATAACCAACCGTCACTTCATTGACCGTCGTGGCGTTGAATGTTTTGGTTATGCCCAAGGCCACGGCCCGACCTGGCCGCACGTCGTTCATTCTCACCAGCGGCAAGTTTGCGCCCAGCACAAATGAGCCATAGAAGGAAGAAAGCACATCCTGGTTGTTGATGTAGCGACCAAAGATGCTCAACGAATCTGACTGCTTGAAGTCGATGCGCACCAGGTCTTCGCGTCGCGGATAGGAGTCAGATATCTGGGAACGGAAGTTCGCCCCGTTCACGCCGGCCAGGTTCGGCAGCGGAAACACTTTGAGAATGTTCAAGCCCGGACCATACAAGCGGTTCGCCGGTATCTTGTTGATGATCCCGCCATCCGAGAAGCAACCGGTGGTGTTACCCGAGTTACAGGGAGCATTCTTGGTGTAATCACGGATGAACACCTTGGCGCCGTTATTGTCCTTGCTCTGGGAAAAATCACCCAGCCGCTCGAGATCTGTAGGGACAGTAACATTGCGAATGCCCTGTGGTCGCAGCTGTCGTTGAAACTCCTGGGTGACGAAGAAATAAAGCTTGTCTTTACCACTCCAGATCTTTGGTCCACCCTCACCAAAATGCGGCAAGTAGACTGGGCCACCGATGGTGTAACCAAAATTGTTGAAGCGGAAGAATTGGCGCGCTAGCCTTTCGCGATTGTTTACCCAGTTGTTGGCGTTGAGTCCTTCATGGCGGTGGTAGAGATAGCCGCTGCCATGAAATTCATTCGAGCCACTCTTGGTCACGACACTAATCTGGGCGCCTGAGGATCGTCCGTACTCGGCCTGATAGTTGGAAGTAAGAATCTTAAATTCTTCTACCGCATCAAGACTGACGGTCGCCAGTTGGTCGCCATTGTTGCCGGTGTCGACGTTGCCGATGCCATCAAGTGTCAGGTTGTTCTGGTTTGCGCGCGCACCGTTGGCGCTGATTCCTGCCAGGCCGGCGTGACCGGACACCTGGTAGTTGTTGTTGTTAACAACTCCCGGTGCAAGTCGAGTCAGCGAGAGATAACTTCGTCCGTTGATACCGATGTTCTCGATCTGATCGCTGATAATCGCGGCTCCTCGCTCGGCACTCTCAGTTTGTAGCGTCTCACCGCTGGAAATTACAGTGACGCTTTCGGAAACCGCGCCGACTTCGAGATTAATTTCCGGAGCTGAGATCTTATCGTTGGCGTTGATCACCAGCCGTTCAAGCTTGTACCCCTTGAAGCCTTTTGCCTCCACTTGTACTTGATAGGTATCGGGAGATAGTTGGGGAAACACAAAACGACCATCCTGATCGGTCTGGGTAGTCTTGGTTTCTTTGCGGCTGATGCTGGTCACTTGTACCTGGGCACCAGGAATTGAAGCTCCCTTGATATCTCGCACCGTGCCAGCGAGCGAGCCACTGGTGGTTTGAGCAGCAACTGACATGACAGTGATCAGAATCACGGCAAATGCCAAGAGTGCATTCTTGAAGTAAAAGCTGGTTCTCATGGGATTCCTCCGTCAGTTAAGTGTGCAGTTTGGTTTGCAAAGTCGATCGTCGGGAAGGCTGTGTACCGAGTTCAGCGCTGCCGCGTTTGCGGCAACACCGGCAGGATTAATTGAGCACGAGCCAAATCCCTTGAATTGACGACATCCTTCTTACGAAGTTTGTTGTTACCTCGAACAAATTAAGCCGTTACTGCGAAGATGAACCGAAAGATGAGAACGTGAAGCGAATTAAGCCGTTTTCCTCTCGAAGGAGCTTCGAGATCTGATTGTATGATTTTGAGAATTCGGGCTGGTGAGTATTGCCGCTTCACAGCCCGCAACCCGCCTTGAGAGTGACCTTTACCCTATGAGAAATCGGTTTGTTCGGGGCGCGAACAATATTTTGACCAAAAAAAGCGAGGTGCCGCCCAAAAATTTGGCGGAGTATACCCACTTTTGTAAGGTCATACAAGTATGTTTTGTTTAAAAATCGCTAATTTACAAGGCGTTGCGCGAAAGGGCCGAATGTGAGCACGGACAGAGGTGACATTGAGACTTTTCACGCAAGGTTAGAAAGGTGGGAACCGAGGGTCAGTTAGAGTTGAACTTTGTAGAGGTCCCGGCCCGCATCCTCAACTACCAGCGTATCGGGTTGCGACCGAAGGCCGGCCAAGTCAACCGACCGGTAGTCCAGGTAGCCAAGATTCACCCGCTCACAGGTCGCCTGGTCAAGGCCCGTCGCCATGGTGATTTGATAACGAGGCACGATCTTACCGGTCTCATCGACTCGGCCGGCGTAAGACACGTGAGCCAGATGGGCAGCAATGCACAGGTTCTCACGAAGTTCCTGGGATACGCCCAACATGTCGCGCACGCTTTCCAACGGTGCGTAGCCATACTTCTCGATCAACGCTCCGTGGGTTTCGGAAATCTTGGTGAGGTGTGGCGCATAGATGATCAATTCACCAGCATCTTCGATGATGCCGCCGAGTTTGTAACTTGCTTTGCCGCCGACCCACAATTCATCGTAGTGCTGATCGAGCAATGCCACCACTCTTTTGTATTTGCGGCCTGTGTAACGAATGTGAACTCTGCGACTAACTTCTGCGGCCCGACGAAATGCTTCGCGAATCTCGCCTGCGAAGAGCGCATGCGTAATTAACTCTCCCTCATTTCCGCGCGTGACCACTGTATTCAGCGAAATGACCCTTGACGGAACAAGATCTGCCGCGGCTTCGATGAGGTGTCGCGTTGGTGTCTCGACGTTACCGATGATGTGCTCGATGCCGGCCAGGGCCCCCAACCAATGCGTGGTGTGAGTGAGTTCTGGACCAGCAACGCCAGGAAAGAAATACTTCGCCCCACCCGCGAAACCTGCCACTTCGTGGGGAACAGTAGCCCCAAAAACGAGGACCGTGTCGTAAATTCCTGGAGCCAACAACTTGTTAAGGCTAACCGCAACAGGATTACTGATTAGTCCGTTCGTCAGCGAACTGACAGTCTCCACGCTTAACTCGCCGAGCGTAACCAACTCCTCCGCTTGATCCCAACGATGGTCGAACAAGCTAC
>DATFRK010000360.1:0-18969 GCA_035263325.1 Pyrinomonadaceae bacterium
TTGTTGAACCAGGAGCGCGCCGCACGCCTGGTAGAATTTCATGCTCGTGATGCGCGGAATCCCGGACTAATCGAAGTCATTGACAAGATCTTTGCGGCTACCTGGAAAGCGCCAGCTGCTGCTGGTTATCACGGCGAAATCCAGCACGTGGTAGACATGGCGTTCTTGGGTGACCTGATGGCTCTGGCCGCCAACGAAAGAACCTCCAACCAGGTCCGGGCGATTGCTTCGTTGAAACTCGAACAGTTGAAAAGTTGGCTGAGTACCCAACGGGCGCTGGGAGCGGATGAGAACCAGCGCGCATTTCTCTACTACGCGGTGGAGCAGATCAAACGCTTTCAGGATGACCCGAAAAAGATGAACCTGACGCGACCACAGGATCCACCGGACGGCCAACCAATCGGAATGGACTGGCGGTGTGATTGGTAATTTTCATCCACAGATCACGCAGATTAGGTTTAGACAGTTTTAGTTGAGCCGATTACATAACCTTACTTCTGTGGAGATCGTATTAGTACGGTCGAACGTCCAATGAGCGTTGAATTCAACGGCCTTAACTGTTGGAAAGAATCTGCGTAATCTGTGTAATCTGTGGATTTTACGTTAGGATCAGTGCCCCATGCCCAAACTTGAGGATTACGTCGGACAAGTCCTAGATGATAAATATCGTCTCGAGCAATTGCTCGGACAAGGCGGCATGGGTGCCGTCTACCTGGCTACCCACCTTGGCACAGATCGCTACGTCGCGCTCAAGTTGATCGCGCCGCAGTTCATGCGCAATGAGGAGTTTGTCGAACGATTTAAACGTGAAGCCCGCGCCGCCGGTCGGCTACGACATCCGAATGTAGTTGACGTCACAGACTTTGGTTCCGCTCGGGTTAAGGATGGCCAGGTTGCGTACCTGGTGATGGAATACCTCGACGGCTGCACCCTCGGGGATGTTCTGGCGGAAGAGAAGAGCTTGCCCCTCGACTGGGTGGTAGACATTCTGGAACAGGTTTGCTCGGCTGTACACGAAGCGCACCTGATGGGAATTGTTCATCGTGACTTAAAGCCTGACAACATCTGGCTCGAACCCAATCGACTCGGCAGCTACAAAGTAAAGGTGCTCGACTTTGGGATCGCTAAACTAGCGGACCCTAACACCGCGCTGATTGAAGATGAATCATTGGCCAGTACTTTAATAGATGTGCCCGACGCAGGATCCGCACCCAGAGTGAGCGGCCCGGACCTGGAGAAGGCCACCTTGCTGCAATCGACCGGCGATGAGTTGAGCACGCAACAGCTACAGGTTGGGGACAAGGTTGGCACGACTGTTCAAGCCGAGCGCGCTGCCGTGCTGGTTGATGACGGTGGCGACACAAAACTGTTCGGCGCGCAGACTGTGCATCGTGGGCCAGGTCGAGCTACAGAACGCATCGAGCGTCAACCTAACGCTGGCGGCGAGGATGATGGAACCCTCTTATTCGACCAGGCCACCCGACACCTCGGCGGTGCCCAAACGGCCTATGCGGGATCGCCTTCACAAGGCGCTGCCCTGACGCGAGTGGGTTCAATCATGGGCACACCGATCTACATGTCGCCGGAACAGTGTGCGGGCGGACACCTGGATGCTCGCGCGGATATCTACAGCATCGGCGTAATTGCTTACCAGATGTTGGCGGGAGAACCACCCTTCTCAGGCAACACGAACGCGGTCATGCGCGCTCACCGGGAAGAAAGTCCCAGGCAACTGCGGGAACAGGCCGGAAAAATTCCAAAACGAGTAGCGGCCGTCATTATGAGTGCGCTGGCGAAAAAGCCAGCTGACCGCCCCCAGACTGCTTTCGCGTTTGCCAGTTCACTGCGCGGACAGTCTGAAGGAATTAGTTCGCTCTATCGTCGGGCCGTCTCTCTCTACAGCGAGTACTTTCCCAAGTTTGTGAAGATGTCGTTCATCGCTCACATCCCAGTGATTGTGTTCACGCTGCTGATTATTGCTTTACAAACGATTGAGAAACTAAGGCCGGCCAAAGGCCTGGCCCAAAAGATAATTTTCATCAGCTTGATGATCATTGCCGGTTTGGGAGAGATTGTCTCTTACTTCCTGGCGTCGGCGGCGATATCCGGACTAACCGCAGTGATCGTCACCCAACTCTCGGCCGCTCCGTTGAAGCCAGTCGAACTGCGCCAGGTTTTTGGCGTACTGAAACGACGCTGGCGCCCATTTTTGAATACGAGTATCCGGGTCACGCTGCGCATCCTGATTGGGTACCTCCTCTTCTTTATTCCTGGACTGGTGATGTCAGTGCGTTATGCGCTCTATGCGCCAGTGGTCTTGATCGAGGGTTTGCAGAAGAAAGCGGCGCGAATGCGGGCGAGGGAGTTAGCTTCAAGATCGTGGCGAACGGTGATCATCGTTTCGATCCTGCAGATCGTTATTCCGATAGCTGTCAGTGCGCTGTTTGGACGCATCAGGATTGGGCTTACACCGAAGGAGCACCAGTTCAATCTTTCAAGTCAGATTTTTCAACAGATCGCCGGCCTGATCAACATCTTCGTGGTCCCACTTATGTCAATAGTTCCCGCCTTGTTGTACTTGAAGATGAGACAACTTGGAGGCGAATCATTGAGCCTGGCGTTGGCGCAGATTCAGGAAGTCGACGACGAGAGCAAGAAGTGGCAACAGCGCATGCGCACCCGGCTGAGTTTGTACACACCGCACAGTCAGAAGACGACGAGCAATCCAGGCCCGCTCAGTAATCCCTGAATCTCACCAACTCCCGAGCCCATGTCTAAAATCAGATCATGACCGAGTCGCGTCCATTGTTTAGCGTCTAGATCATCGTCGCAAAGGCGATCGGTGAGGAATCGAAGCCTGCCTGTCCGCTCCAAATTCGCGATCAAAGTAGCGCGCGAACGCCACTGGCCAATTGAGCCGGGATCGCCCGGGCTATTGGATTGGGTGCCGGTGTGAAGCGTCCCGCCGGGAAAGATCGCGCCGGTGACAGACACGGTTTGCTACGTTTTCCGGAATGCAGACAACGATATTTTGAATTCTGCTTTTACGAAAGTGGGATTGCGAAGTCCCGCAAGCGAAACCATTGTCTTACGACCTGAGGGCAGAAGGTTGACCGCTTTCAGATAGGGTGAGCAAGACTTCGGAGAAATTAGGCCAAAACTGCCTAACTTTCGGGAGAAAGAATTTTGTGGATTTTTTCCACAGACTGCTGGCACGCCCCTTGATTTGCTGCAGAAGCGGAGAACTGTATAGTTGCGCGGGAAGTGAAGCAATTTGGTTTCGAAACACGCTTCTTGCGCCCATCGCCGCTCTCTCAAAATGGCTCGTACAGCTCTCCAAAATTTCTGGGCCGGCGAAACGGTTTTCGCCCCCAACACCGAAGTGAGTAGACGTTGAGTTCATGGATATAAAGCGACCCCCCAAATCCAAGATTAAGAAACGACTCAAGACAGGAATCTTGGCATTCGTCGGCCTCGCCACACTTGGCGGCATTACCTATGGACTCACTAAGCTCAAGCCTGCGAATCCGACTCTCGACGCGTCAACAGCGGTTATCGATAAGGTAAAACGAGGGCCCATGGTGCGGGACGTCCGCGGAGTAGGGACGTTAGTACCGCAAATAACTCGTTGGGTGCCGGCGCCAGCCGACGGGCGGGTCGAGTCGATATTGGTTCAGGCTGGCGTTGAAGTACAGCCCACCACAGTGATCGCCGAACTCTCAAATCCACAGATGGAGCAACAGGCTGCTGATGCTGATTTTCAGGTCAAAGCCGCCGAAGCTGACCAGGAGAATCTGAAGGTCCGACTTGAAAGTGACGGCATGACACAGAAAGCTGCGATCGCCAGCATCAATGCTGAGTACAGTCAGGCCAAACTCCAGCTGGATTCGGATGAGGTGCTTGCCAAGCAGGGCTTAGTAGCTGACCTGCAAATAAAGATATCCCGCGTTCACGTTCAGGATCTGGCGAACCGGCTGAGAGTTGAGCAGGAGCGATTGGCTGTTAGTTCGAAGTCGATCAAAGCACAACTCAACGCTCAAGCTTCGCGGGTGCAACAGCTTCGCGCCCTGGCGAAATTGAAGAAAGATCAGGTTGACGCGCTAAAGGTTCGCGCCGGCACGGGTGGAGTATTGCAGCTGGTATCGGTACAGGTGGGGCAACAAGTCACAACCGGCTTGAATATGGCCCGTGTCGCCGATCCCACCTCCCTTAAAGCTGAACTGAGAGTGGCGGAAACAACGATTAAGGACGTAAAAATCGGTCAGGACGTACTGGTCGATACGCGTAACGGAATAATAAAAGGACAAATCGCTCGCATCGATCCGGCGGCTCGGGAAGGCACGTTTACAGTGGACGCCACGCTCATCGGTCCGTTACCGCCCAGTGCTCGTCCGGATCTTAGTGTCGACGGCACCGTGATCCTGGAAAACATTCCTGATTGTCTGAATGTCGGCCGTCCGGCTTTTGGCCAGGGACAGCAAACCGTGGGAATGTTTCTGTTGAGTGCCGATGGGACAGAGGCTCATCGAGTTCAGGTAACCCTGGGTCGCACCTCGGTCAGTTCGGTGGAGATTGTAAATGGTCTGCGCGAAGGAGATCGGGTAATTCTGTCGGATACTTCGACACTCGATGCCTATCCTGCGATCCGCATCCGCTGACGACGGCGTGTCATATAAGTTCTGTTGGTGGTGTTAGTTCAAAGAAGCTCGTTTTAAAACAATCCTAAAGGAGCGAATGATGAGTTCATCCGATCCCCTGATTCATCTTTCCGACGTGAAGAAAGTTTTCTACACGGACGAAGTTGAGACACATGCACTCTCCGGTATTCATCTCGACATCAAAAAAGGCGAATACGTATCGATTGCCGGACCTTCGGGCTGTGGCAAATCAACCCTGTTGTCAATCTTAGGTCTGCTCGATACGCCTACCGAAGGTGAATATATTCTCAACGAACATCCCGTTGAAAATCTGTCCCTCTCGGAACGCGCCCGTATTCGAAACCGTGAGGTTGGATTCATCTTTCAGAGTTTCAACCTGATTGGTGACCTTACCGTTTACGAAAATGTCGAGTTGCCCTTGACCTACCGCGGTATGAGTTCGTCGGAGCGCAAGAAACGCACGACCGAAGCGCTGGAACGAGTAGGTATGGCCCATCGCGCCAAGCACCTGCCCAGCCAGTTGTCGGGCGGTCAACAGCAGCGCGTGGCTGTGGCGCGAGCGGTGGGCGGTGCGCCAAGTATCCTGCTGGCAGACGAGCCGACAGGTAACTTGGACTCGACCAACGGTGAAGCAGTGATGGAGTTGATGCGTGAGCTGCATCGCGGCGGCGCCACCATCTGCATGGTGACGCACGATCCACGCTACGCTCAACACGCCGACCGTATCGTCCACCTGTTTGACGGCTTGATCGTCGAAGAGGAAGCGGGCGCCGATCGTCGCGAGATCATTGAAGCCAAGCGAGAGCTGAAAGAGAGCGGATTTGGAGCCATTGGATGATCAGTCTGCGCGGTATTGAGAAATCTTTTCCGCACGGTCCGACGAGGACTTACGTCCTCCGCCGGATCGATCTCGATATAAAGCCCGGCGAGTTCGTTTCCATCATGGGTCCGTCGGGGGCAGGGAAGTCCACGCTGCTTCATATCCTGGGAATGCATGATCAGTCGTGGAGCGGCGAATACTATTTCGACGACGTGGCGGTCCATAAGATGGATGTGAAGAAGCGCGCGGCCTTGCGTAATCGCAATATTGGCTTCGTGTTTCAGAGTTACCACCTGTTGGATGACCAAACGGTGTTCGAGAATCTCGAACTGCCACTTTCTTACCGCGATGTCAGCAAGAAGGATCGGCAATCGATTGTCTGCGACACCCTCGATCGCTTTCAGATGGTAGGTAAAAAGGATCTGTTCCCGACCCAGCTTTCGGGCGGTCAGCAGCAACTCGTCGGCGTCGCCCGCGCGGTAGTTGCGAGTCCCCGAATAATCCTGGCCGACGAACCAACGGGAAATCTTCATTCAGCCCAGGGCAAAGAGATCATGGACATGTTCAAGCGACTGAATGAAGAAGGCACAACGATTGTTCAAGTCACGCACTCAGAAACGAACGCTGCGTACGGCAATCGCATTATCCAGCTTGAGGACGGCTGGATAGTGACTTAACGAGTTCACCCCTGTAGTTGCTCTAGAAGTAGCGAGAAAACGGCTGCGAGCGTTGCTCTCATCGTCGCGTGCCTCCGTTACACGTGTGCCCGATTGACGGTGATCGCAATTGCCGGAGGGACTGATGGACACACTGTTGAAAGATATCCGCTACAGTCTTAGAGGACTGCTGAAGCAGCCAGCTTTCACGGCGGTCGCCGTGTTGACACTCGCCCTCGGTATCGGTGCTAACACTGCGATCTTTAGTGTCATCAATGCGCTCATCCTCAATCCACCCGCCTTTGCAAATCCTGAACAGGTAGTCGCCATTTGGGAAACTACAGTCGGGACACGCGGCGAAGGTTTCATTTCCTACCCGAACCTGGTCGACTGGCAGAATCGCAACCAAAGCTTCACCTCAATCGCCGGCTACAAACCGAATGGTTTCAACCTTACTGAGAACGGTGAAGCGGAGCGGGTGCAAGGGATGCGCGTGACCGCCAACTTCTTTCCGCTGCTCAAGACGAACCTCTGGCGTGGTCGGAACTTTCAACCCGACGAGGACAAGAAAGGCGCGCCACCCGTCACGATTATCAGCTATGAGTTTTGGCAAACACGATTGGGTGGCAGCGAGAGTGTGCTGTCGCAACCGCTTTCGATCAACGGTAAGTCGTTCTCAATCATTGGTGTGCTGCCGCCCAGGTTTGAGTTTCCTCTGGTAGCGAAAGATACAGCGATTTGGACCACCGTAGCCGGGGAAGGCGGAAACCTCGATGAACGTGGTGCTCATGTCCTACTTGCCCTGGGGCGCTTGAAGTCAGGTGTGAGCCTGGCCGCCGGCCAGACTGAGATTGCCACCATCGCCTCGACCCTGGCCAGCGAATATCCAAAATCAAACACGAATACGACTGCCTTTCTGGTGCCGGCACACGAACAGGTGGTGGGCCGAGATGTGCGTCGCGCCCTCTGGCTGCTGTTCGGAGCGGTAGTTTTCATTCTGTTGATAGCCTGCACGAATACTGCAAATCTGTTGTTGGTACGGGCCAGCGCAAGACAGAAGGAGACAGCTATCAGAGCCGCCCTGGGCGCTGGTCGCGGACGAATCGCGCGTCAATTGCTAACCGAAAGCATCATCTTGTCACTGGTGGCGGGAACGACAGGATTGCTAATCGCGTTTTGGGGGATTCGCGCTCTCACTTATTTCGGAGCGGACCAACTGCCGAGGTTAGAGGAAGTCCGCATCAACTTCCGTATCCTCACATTTACTTTTGTTGTCTCGGTCGCGACCGGATTGCTCTTCAGTCTCTTACCCACCTTTAAGGCTTCACAGATGGACGTCAATGAGGTGCTGAAGTCGGGGACAAAGGCAGCGACCAGCGGGCGCAGCATGCGCGTGTGGCGCAGTTCACTGGTGGTACTGGAGATTGCGCTGAGTTTGATCTTACTGGTTGGCGCGGGCCTGATGATCAAGAGTTTTGGGCAATTGGTAAATGTGCCACCAGGATTCGATCCCCACAACGTTCTCACCGGTCGCGTCGGCATGGCTCGCGCCGCCTATGAAAACCCGGAGGAGCGAGTTCGCTATGTAGATCGAACGTTGAACAGTTTGCTGGCGATACCGGGCGTGGAGAGTGCCGCCTTTGTCTCGCCCATGCCCTTTAGCGGCGGCAATGTCGGTGGCGATTTCCGGTTTGAGGGCCAACCTGAACCCGAAGCGGGACACGAGCCAAACGCCAATGTTCGTAGTGTAACGGCGCAGTACTTCGAGGCTATCAAGATTCCCTTACTGAAAGGTCGCTACTTTTCAGAGCACGATCGGCGCGGGGGCGTCGGTGCGGCGATCGTCAACCAAACTTTCGTCCAACGCTATTTCCCGAATGAAGAGCCTTTGGGTAAGCGACTAATCAAGCTGGGGGTTAACCAGAACGACGGCGATCCCCAAACCTGGGAGATCGTTGGTGTCGTCGGTGATGTACATCATTCAAATCTCATCAAGGCTGCTACTCCCGAACTGTATTTACCGTTTCAGCAAAACAGTTGGTCGTGGGGAAACTTCTTTGTCCGCACGACCGTGCCAACCGGAACCATTGCCGATAGCTTTCGCGAGCGAATCCGCAACAGCGATCGCGCGGTGCCGCTTACCGACGTGCGACCGCTAACCCAGGCAATCTCCGACACCGTAACTCAATCTCGCTTCTACACTCTTCTCTTTGGTCTGTTTGGCGCCATCGGTTTGCTGCTGACCTTAAGTGGTGTCTACGCCTTGATCTCCTACACGGTCGCCCAGCGGACGCAGGAAATTGGTATTCGCATGGCCCTGGGAGCGACTCAACAGAGCGTCGTGCGCCTGGTGCTGCGGCAGGGATTGGTGTTGTCGCTATTGGGAGCAGCCGGTGGACTGGCAGTTTCCTTTGCCTTAACCCGTTTGATCGTTGGTCTGTTGTTTCAAGTTACGCCGACAGACTTGAGCACTTTCATTGTTGCCACCGCGGTGTTGCTGATCTCAGCGGTGTTAGCGACGTATCTTCCGGCCCGTCGTGCCACCAGGGTCGATCCGTTGGTGGCGTTGAGGTACGAATAGAAAAATTTTTGATTGCCGATTGCCGATTTTTGATTGACGTTGGCGACAAGGTGAACAAATCAAAGCGGTAAGCGTGAGGACCGTTAATCAAAAATCTAAAATCTAAACTCGAAAATCAAAGACCATGGATACCTTCCTTAAAGACATCCGCTACGCAGTGCGAAACCTGGTGAGGCGCCCGGGTTTCACCGTGATTGCCGTGGTTACGCTTGGTCTGGGAATTGGCGCTAATACCGCGATTTTCAGTGCCATAAACGCCTTGTTACTCAAACCCCTGCCATTGCCGGAACCTGATAGGGTGGTGGCGATCTGGGACAAGGCACCCAGTCGCGGTGTGGTCCACAACGAAGTGTCGATGGCGAATTACCTGGATTGGCGCGCCCAGTCGCAGTCGTACGAGCACCTCGCTCTCTATCGTTGGTGGAGTACGAATCTGACCGGGGTTGAGTCGCCGGAACGCATCCAGGGTTTTCTCGTGACGGCGAACTTTCTCGATGCCCTGGGAATGAAGCCGCTAATGGGTCGCAACTTCACCACCGAAGAGAATCAACCCGGCAAGGACCTAGTGGCGATAATCACATATAGCTTGTGGCAACGACGCTTCGGCGGCGATCCCAACATCCTCAACAAGACCATCAAGCTCAATAGCCTTACGCGCACCGTGATTGGGGTAATGCCAGAGCGCTTCAATTTTCCCAAGGGCGCCGAGGTTTATGCGCCCTTACCGATCACCCCGGAGATGACTGGCCAGCGTGACTTTCACAGCTATTACGTTGTCGGCAAGTTGAAGCCGGGAGCGTCACCGCAAAGCGCTCAGGCAGAGATCGACAACATCATGGCGACACTGGAAAAGGAGTATCCGAACACCAACACCGGGTTGGGGGCCAACGTCTACCCGATTGTAAAAGACACAGTCCGGCAGTATGACACCGCGCTCTGGATCATGTTGGGGGCAGTTGGGTTTGTACTGTTGATTGCCTGCGCGAACGTTGCCAACTTGATGTTGGCCCGCGCCACTGGACGGCAAAAAGAGATAGCCCTACGGGCGGCCTTGGGAGCCAGCCGTTGGCGCATCATTCGTCAACTGCTTTCGGAAAGTCTGATCGTGGCCCTGCTTGGCGGTGTGCTGGGCACGCTGATCGGTTTTTGGGGCATTGATGCACTACGTGCAGCCAATCCAGGCGACGCGGCGAAGTTTGCGCCAGGCTGGTATCAACTGGGACTCAACTTTCCCGTGCTGGTGTTTACGCTGGGTCTGTCTGTGTTGAGCGGACTAGTATTTGGTTTGGCGCCTGCCTGGCAGACTTCCAAGCCCAATCTCAACGATGCACTTAAAGAAGGTGGACGGCAAACAGGTGGCGGCTCTCACCGGCTCCGCAGTTCGCTGGTGGTATTTGAAGTGGCCCTTTCACTCGTCTTACTCGTGGGCGCTGGTCTGCTCTTCCGTAGTTTTCTCACCCTGGTAAAGACGGATGCGGGCTTCAATCCCGACAACATTCTGACCATGAACCTGATTTTGCCGGGCGCCAAGTACAAAGAGGAGGCCCAGCGCTTCGCTTTTTACAACGACCTGTTGCAAAGAGTACAGCATCTACCTGGCATCGAATCAGCGGCCTTTGTTAATTACCTTCCGCTAGGCGGGGCAAACTCTTCAGATAATTATTTGGTCGAAGGTGCTCCTGAACCACCACCCGGGAAGGAGAACGACGGCCGTTATCGCGTCTGTACGCCCGACTACTTTCAAACAATGGGAATTCGTTTGCGCAGCGGTCGAGGGTTTACAGAACAGGACAAGGCCGGCACGCCACCAGTGGTGATCGTCAATGAAGCACTCGCCAGAAAGCACTGGCCCAATCAGGAGGCGGTGGGGAAACGCATTCGCTTTTATGGACCATTGGACAAGGCGCCCTGGATTGAAGTCGTCGGCGTAGTGCAGGACGTGAAACATGAGTTGGACTTGCCAGTGACACCGGAGTTCTACCTGCCGCACGCGCAGGATTCCTGGAACGCGATGATCCTGGTCGCCAAGACTCGCGTCGAGCCAACCTCGCTAGCGCCGCAGATCAGACAGCAGGTCTGGGCCATCGACAAGGACCAGCCGGTGTTTGATGTGTTCACGATGCAGCAAGTGCGGTCGATGTCCGTCACTTTGCAATCGTTCTCTTCTGTGATGCTGGCGATTTTTGCTGCTGTCGCCCTGGTGCTGGCGGCAGTGGGTATTTACGGGGTGATGGCTTATGCGGTGACGCAGCGCACACATGAAATTGGCATTCGCATGGCCTTGGGCGCCCGCGGCAGCGATGTCGTGAAGTTGATCGTCAGACAGGGAATGGTTTTGGCAATAACAGGCGTTGTGCTTGGTGTTGCCGGTTCGTTAGCCCTGACGCGGTTCATGGCAAAACTGTTAGTGGGGGTTGAGCCGACTGACCCGCTGACGTTCGCCGCGGTTTCGTTTTGTCTGCTCGCGGCGGCGCTGTTGGCCTGCTATCTGCCGGCACGTCGCGCAACAAAGGTGGATCCGCTGGTGGCGCTGCGTTATGAGTGATCTGTGTTGAGTTAGGAGAGGTTAATCGGACCTATACGACCTATAGGACCAATAATCAATCAAGAATCAAACATTGGGGAGACCATGGGAATTCTGCAAGACCTACAATTCGGGCTGCGCATGCTGCGGAAGAATCCGGGCTTCACCGCAGTCGCTGTCTTATCGTTGGCGTTGGGAATTGGCGCGAACACGGCAATTTTTCAGTTACTGAATGCGGTGCGCTTGAAGACGCTGCCCGTTCGAAACGCGCAAGAGCTCGCTCAGATCCAACAGACGACAACGGAGCACATGCGCGGCAATAAGAGTTCTCCTTACCCCGCGGTCACGAATCCGATCTGGGAACAGATACGCGACAAACAACAGGGCTTTTCCAGTATCGCTGCCTGGGGCCGGGTAAATTTAAATTTGGCCCAGGGTGGCGAGGTGCGTCCAGCCAGAGGGCTGCTGGTCAGCGGTGATTTTTTCAATCTGCTCGACGTACACCCACAACTGGGTCGCACTATCACCTCGACAGACGACCAGCGTGGTTGTGCGGCGCCAGGAGTGGTAATCAGCCATGCGTTCTGGCAACGCGAGTATGGTGGCGATCCCAATGTCGTGGGGCGCAAAATTTCACTGGTTCAGCGACAGTTCGAGATAATCGGTGTTACTCCGGCGAGTTTCTTCGGCCTGGAAGTGGGGAAGTCGTTTGATCTCGCGCTGCCAATCTGTGCTGATGCTCTGATCAGTGGCAAGAACAGCCGCCTCGACTCCGGCGTCAACTGGTGGCTGATGGTCACCGGACGTTTGAAACCAGGTTGGACCACTGCCCAAGCGACGTCGCAGCTCCAGTCGATTTCTCCGGCAATCTATCAGACTACCTTGCCGAACAACTATCCACCCGTAAGTGTGAATGGTTATCTGGCCGCCAAACTTGAGGCTGTCCCTGGCAGCTCGGGCTATTCAACTCTGCGTGAAGAATACGAACGTCCTCTTTGGTTGTTGCTGGCCATCGCCGGGTTGGTGCTGCTCATTACTTGCGCCAACCTGGCGAATTTGTTGTTGGCCCGAGCCAGCACCCGCGAGCGAGAAATGGCGGTGCGCCAGGCGCTTGGTGCTTCTCGAGTTCGTATCCTGCGACAGCTATTGGTCGAAACTTTGTTGCTGGCCATCATCGGTACCGCGATTGGCGCTGGCTTGGCTCAGATCCTCGGTCGTTTCCTCGTGTCGGCCATTGGGACGGCGAGCAACGTAGTCTTTCTGGATCTGACACCCGACTTGCGCGTTCTCGGTTTTGCCGCCGCTGTCGCTAGTCTTACTTGCCTTCTTTTCGGCCTGACTCCAGCCTTACGGGCCACCAGCGTCAGTCCTAACACGGCCATGAAAGCTTCCGGTCGAGGGCTGACTGCAGGTCGCGAACGATTCAGTTTGAGACGCGCGCTGGTGGTGGCCCAGGTAGCACTCTCGTTGGTATTGGTAGCCAGTGCTCTGCTTTTTAGTCGGAGCCTAAACCGCTTGCTCACCTACGATGCAGGTTTCAAGCAAGACGGACTTCTGATTGCTCAAGTCGGCTTTGGCCGGCTCCAGCTGGCACCAGAGCGCCGAGTTCCTTTTCGCAACGAACTGCTCGAACGAATGAAGGCAGTGCCCGGCGTCGAAGCTGTCACTGAAATGGATACCCTGCCACTTACCGGTGGCGGACGAGGTAACAACGTATGGTTGGATGGCTCCAACTTCCAGGACAGTATCAACGCTTCGTTTAATAGAATCGGAGTCGACTACTTTCAAACCCTGCAGCTGCGAATGATCAACGGCCGATCTTTCAGTTCGACCGACGTTGCCAGTTCACCCAAAGTAGCGATCATCAACGAAACGCTCGCTCACCGGTTGTCTGCGGCGAATGCGGTGGGCCGCAGACTCTTCGTCGAAGCCACTCCCACTGAACCGGAAACACCTTATGAAGTTGTCGGCATTGTGAGCGACGCAAAGTTTGAAGATCTACGCGAAGACCCCCTACCCATGGTTTACCTGGCGAGTTTGCAGGATCCCAACCCCGGCAACGGCAGACAATTCCTGATCAGATCAAATCTGCCGCCAACCGACTTTATCCCAGGCGTCAAAAGCGCGTTGTTGACAGTGAATCCGTCACTCGATCTGAGTTTCCAGGGGTTTAGATCGATGGTCCAGGAATCGCTGTTGCGCGAGCGTTTGCTGGCAACGTTGTCAGGCTTCTTCGGCATGTTGGCGCTTGTTCTGGCGAGCATCGGTCTCTACGGCCTTCTTTCTTACGGAGTTGCTAGTCGCATCAATGAGATCGGGATCAGGATGGCTCTCGGCGCGCGTGCTCGCGATGTGCTGGCCCTCGTTTTTCGCGAGGCGCTACTGCTGGTTTTGATAGGCATAGGTGTGGGCGTGCCGGCGATCTTCCTGGTAACGCGCTTCGCTTCGAGTTTGTTGTTTGGACTGTCGCCCACTGATCCAGTGTCATTGATTGTGGCCGGCATGGTATTGCTCGGCGTTGGGTTGCTGGCGGGTTATTTACCGGCGCGCCGAGCAACGAAGGTCGATCCACTGGTGGCGCTGCGCTGGGAATGAAGGATTTTTGATTGGTACGCGCTCATAGGACTTAATCGAGTTATAGGCCCAATCAATAGGACCTTTACGACCAATAGGACCTATTCATTTGGAGAAAGATATGGACACGGCAATTAAAGATCTCCGTTACGCCTTGCGAAATCTTTGGAAGCGGCCGGGATTCACCGTCGTAGCTTTGCTGGCCCTCGCACTGGGTATTGGCGCCAACACCGCCATCTTCAGTTTAGTAAATGCCGTGTTGGTCCAACCGCTGCCATTTCCTGAACCTGACGGGTTGGTTTGGATGTGGGGCAATATTCGCAACGGCGGCAACCGGGCCAGTGTCGCACCACTCGACTACCTCGACTACCGCCAGCAGAACACTACCTTTGAACACTTCGCCGCGACCTTCACCCTTCCCATACACCTGAATTTAACCGGCAACGGGGAACCAGAACGACTTACATCCGCTGGAGTAACCGGCAACTACTTTGACGCCCTGGGCGTGAAGCCCTTAATAGGTCGCACCTTTCTGTTGGCCAATGAAAAGACTGGGAACGATCAGGTTGTCGTGCTGAGCTACGGCATGTGGCAGAAACGCTATGGCGGCGATCCAGCCATCCTTAACAAGGACATTGTGCTCAATGGACGAAGCCACACAGTTATCGGGGTGATGCCCAAAGACTTCAATTTTCCCCGAGATACCGAGTTGTGGGTGCCGATGAACTTTGATCGTGACGCGGAGATGAAACAGAGGTTCGCACATTTCTTGAGACCGATCGGCAGACTCAAAGCGGGCGTGACGATGGCCCAGGCCCAGGCGGACACAGATGCGATTGCTCAACGACTGGCAGCCCAGTACCCCCAGACAGATGAGGGTTGGAACCTGCGCCTGGTAAGTCTGCGCGATCAACTCGTAGGCAATACCAAGCCAACACTCTTCATTCTCCTCGGGGCCGTCGGCTTCGTGTTATTGATTGCCTGTGCCAACGTGGCCAATCTACTGCTCGTTCGCGCCGCCGATCGCCAGAAGGAGATCGCATTGCGGACTGCTTTGGGAGCCAGTCGTTTCCGCATTGTCAGACAGATGCTGACGGAGAGCATCCTGCTTGCAGTCGTCGGTGGCGCATTGGGAGCTTTACTGGCCAGCTGGGGAGTCGATCTGTTAGTAGCGGTCAGCGCCGAAAGTCTTCCTCCCACCGCCAAGATCAGGATCGATGCGACTGTGCTCGGATTCACTCTACTGATCTCACTTGGCACCGGCGTGTTGTTCGGGTTGGCGCCTGCTCTAGCATCGTTGAAGTTGAACCTTTGTGACTCGCTCAAAGAAGGTGGGCGAAGCAGCGGCGAAGTGGCGCGACGCAATCGCACGCGGAGTGTATTGGTGGTGCTTGAAAGTGCCGTGGCAGTGGTGTTGCTGATCGGCGCGGGCCTCTTGATCAGAAGTCTCATTCGTTTGCAAAACGTCACTCCCGGTTTTGACGCGCAGAACGTCTTGACCATGCAAGTCGCTCTACCGGATCAGAAGTACTCCGGTGATGAGAAAACTGGGAGTTTTTTTCAACAACTGGAAACGCGCATCGGTAGTCTGCCAGGAGTGGAGAGCGTAGGCCTCATCACCGAACTGCCACTCAGCGGCCAGCTAAACGATATTCCTTATACAGTTGAGGGGCGTCCACCTGACCAGGGGTTCGACCACGATTTTAGACGAGTAAACACCCAGTACTTCCGCGCGTTACGGATTCCCCTACTTCGCGGTCGTAACTTCACTAGTCAAGAAGTTCGCCAGAGCGCGCAGGTCGTAGTGATCAGCGACCTGTTAGCCAAACAGGTGTTTCCTAACGACGAACCACTGGGCAAACGGCTGGTCATAGGAATGAGTGGCAAGGCCTTTGAGATCATCGGAGTCGTTGGCGACATTCGTGATTCAGCCCTCGAAAATGACCCCGCACCAGCGATGTACTTCCCAACTTACGGTGGGAAGATGAACGTGGTGATTCGCGCTCAGGGTGATCCTGCGAACCTTGCAGCAGCGGTGCGTAGGGAGGTGAGCGCAATCGATCCGGACCAGCCCATTGCTGCGGTGAGGACGATGGATGAGTGGCTCAAAACCTCCACCTCGAATCAGCGCTATCGGACTTCATTGTTGGCGCTGTTTGCGTTGATCGCATTGGTGCTAGCGGCTACCGGGATTTATGGAGTGATGTCTTATTCGGTAACTCAACGAACTCATGAGATTGGAGTGCGGATGGCGTTAGGGGCACGCCGCTTTGATGTGCTGAAGCTGGTTGTCAGCCAGGGAATGATTTTGGTGGTGATCGGTGTTGCCCTCGGATTGATCGGCGCCGTGGCCTTGACGCGCGTGATGTCGAGTTTGCTCTTCAATGTGACTCCAAAAGATCCGTTGACGTTTACGCTCGTAGCCGTGTTCCTGCCGCTCGTCGCATTTATTGCTTGCTACATCCCTGCGCGCCGAGGAACGAAGGTCGATCCGTTGGTGGCGCTCAGGTACGAATAGAAAACGGAGTGCCAATTCCGCCGGTGGGTTGAAACCAGGCCGTAAATGAACATGCTGAGTACAATCTGGCAAAACTTTCGTTACAGCGCTCGAATGCTGTGGAAAAGTCCGACCTTCACCGTTGTCGCTGTTCTCACGCTTGCCCTTGGTATCGGCGCTAACGCTACCATCTTCAGTTTTATCAACGGCCTGCTAATTCGTCCGATACCAGGCGTCGAGCGACCTGAACGCCTGGTCGGTATCTATACCAGCGACTACAGCAGTGGACCTTACGGTGGATCCTCGTATCCCGATTACCTCGACCTTCGCGAACAGGCAACTGTTTTTGCTGATCTAGCTGCGTACGACAGCCTTCCAGTAACCCTCTCAGGGGTCGAAATGCCTGAACGGCTCAGGGCAGGACTTGTTTCTACAAATTACTTTCAGCTGCTTGGAGTGCGCGCCCAATTAGGTCGCACTATCCGAGCTGAAGACGATACGCCAAATGCTTCCGCGACAGTCGTCCTTAGTCACGAATTCTGGCAACGTCATTTTGGCGGCGATTCGTCGGTGATTGGTCGGACGCTCACGCTGAGTGATAAGGCCTATACGATTGTGGGCGTTACCGACAAGAGCTTTCATGACCTACGCCTGGGAGGTCCGCCGGAAGTCTGGCTGCGACTCGATGCCGGAGCCGACGAAAGACTGCGCGGTAATCGGGGTATCGGGGTCATTGGCCGCTTGCGCGATGGTGTTTCTCTTCCCCAGGCGCAAGCACAAGTCACGACGATCGCCGACCGGCTCGCAAGGGCTTACCCGGAAACAAATATGGGTACGCTGGCCCAGCCGAATTCCCCACGCCCCATCATCGTGGTTCCTGAGGAGCGACTCGAACCTTCAGCGAAGAACAATGTTCGTCGAGTCAGCGCGTTGCTTCTCATCGTGGTCGGGCTGGTTCTTTTGATTGCTTGCGCGAACGTAGCCAACCTCTTTCTGGCTCGAGCTTCCTCGCGACGTCGAGAGATCGCAATTCGCCTGGCGCTTGGCGCGAGCCGGTGGAGATTGATTTGTCAATTGCTGATGGAGAGTATTTTACTGGCGCTGTTAGGTGCGGTTGGGGGACTTGTCGTTGCGGCTTGGACAGCCGGTTTGATCGTGAAATTCTTCTCGGCTAAGGAAGCCATCGGACTCGATCTAAGTATTGACTGGCGGGTGCTGAGCTTCACCTTCATTGTCGCGCTTTTGAGCGGAGTGCTTTTTGGACTTACTCCAGCGCTACAGGTTTCCAGTCCTGCCTTAGTTTCTTCACTAAAAGATGAGCATCGAGGTTCGTCGCTGAGACTGACGCGTTTTGGCCTTCGAGGAGTCCTTGTCAGCACGCAGATCGCTTTATCGTTGCTTCTGCTCGTCGGCGCTGGTCTTTTTCTGCGCAGCCTGCGGAATGCGATCACGTTTGACCCGGGGTTCGATAGCCGCAATCTTCTCTTTGTCTCGCTGGCCACCGGAGAAAGCCTGGGTAAGGCACAGGTCCGAGGTTTTTACCAGGAACTGATGGACGCCGTTGGATCTGAACCCGGAGTGCGGTCCGTGAGCCTGACTAACATTATCCCGCTCGGTGGCGGCGGACAGCGTCGCGGAATCATCATCGAAGGCTACCAGTCTCAACCAGACGAGGACACCGAACTAAATACCAACGTGGTTGGATTGAACTACTTCAACACGTTTGGGATCTCAGTAGTCAGTGGACGTGATTTCAATTCGGCAGATCGAGAGGGAAGTCCGGGCGTCGTTGTAGTTAACGAAGAATTCGCCCAGCGATATTTTCGCGGCCAGAACGCAGTCGGTAAGAGGCTGAAAACTGATTCGGAAGGTCCGTTCCTGGAGATCATCGGCGTGGTGCGTACCGCCAGGTATCGCAACCTGCGTGAGTCGCCACTTCCATTTGTTTATCTACCGCTTGCCCAGGAGATGCAGGGAAACATGACACTGGTGGTCAGCACCAGCGGCGATCCTTCGAACTTACGTGCGAATGTTCGTTCAGCGGTACATCACGTCAATCGCAATGTTCCGATCTCTTCTATGAAAACCATCTCCGAACAAATCGACGTGGCCCTTTCAGCTGATCGCATGCTCGCTTTACTCCTGGGAGTTTTTGGCGCAGCGGCTTTGCTGTTGGCGTCAGTTGGTATCTATGGAGTCGTTTCCTATACGGTCGCCCAACGCACACACGAGATTGGGATACGGATGGCGCTTGGGGCACGTTCCTTAGACGTGCAGCGGCAGGTGCTCCGTGAAGGAATGACTATGGCCGTTGCCGGCGTAGTGGTGGGATTAGCCGGTGCGTTTGCCTTGACACGACTCATCGCTAGTTTGCTGTTCGGCATCGCGCCAAACGACCTGGCAACCTTCGGAATGGTCACGTTGGGGTTGCTGTTGATTGCTTTGATTGCATGCTACATCCCGGCGACGCGAGCCACGAAAGTCGATCCGTTGGTGGCGCTGAGGTACGAGTAGAAGGCGACCTTAATGAACTCAACATCATCAGCAACTCAACAGTCAGTACCATCTCGCGGTAGCGGATGGGTCGTCGTCTATACACTGCTGACTTGAGTATCAGGCGACGACCCATCCGCTACCGCGAGATGGTACTGACTGTTGA
>DATFRK010000361.1:0-6682 GCA_035263325.1 Pyrinomonadaceae bacterium
CTCGGTCGAGAGCAGGATTCAAGAGCTGCTTTGGCTAGCCTCATCGCAAAGAACCAGGCCGATGCAGCCTATCAGATTGCTCAGGTGTATGCGTATCGCGGGGAGTCTGACAAATCTTTTGAGTGGCTGGATCATGCTTACACGAAGCGCGACCCCGGGCTACCCGAGATCAAAACCGATCCACTATTGAAGATTCTTCGCCACGACGTTCGATACGGCGAATTTCTCAAAAAGATGCGCCTGCCGGCATAGTAGTTGACCGCCTTTCCCACCTGGTGCTGCAAGTCGATGTGTGGTCCGCTTTTTTCCATCTGTGCGCGCTCGTCCGACTCCTATCAAGATGAATTTCGAACGATTTGGTCCAGCGACGCATGTCTAGGCACTCCCGAAAACCGCTTTCTCATTACTTATCGACCTTGCGGCGCATCAATTGTTCTCAATGAGTGCTACAGCTTGTTAGCAACAACTGATCGCTTTTCAAGCCTTATTCAAGGAGCCGAAATTACTACCCTCGCTGAAGTCGCACTGCCCCACGAACAAGGGCGCCTTCGTGGAAGATCATCCGCGGGCGCCCAACCAACTCCAGCACCTGGGAACATTATGAGCAAGATCCACATCAGAATCTTGGTAACCGTGTTGCTAGCGGTGGTGAATTCGGTTGCATCAGCACAAACATCTCCTTTCCAGACCACACTTGTTACCGTCGAGAACTACAATCGCGCCCAGACCGATGTCTATTTCGCCGGTGTGGTCAAGAACGGCGGTTTCGGGAAATTCCGGCATGGCCGCGAGCTTGCTCCTCCCGCTCAGCAGGGCATTCCGCGACCCAATCGCGACACGTTGTATTCGTTCGCGATTGTCGATCTCGATGCGGGGCCGGTAACGATTACACTGCCAGACGTCGGCAAACGCTTCATGGGGATGCAGGTCGTCAATCAGGACCAATACACCCCGGCTACCTATTACGGCGCGGGCACTCACACCCTGACTCGAGAGATGGTTGGTACGCGCTATGCCATCGTCGGAGTCCGTATCTTTGTCGATTTTTCAAACGAGGAGGACGTCCGGCAAGTCCATGCTTTGCAGGATGAGATCCGGTTCAGTCAGAATAGCCCCGGCACGTTTGAAGTTCCTCAGTGGGATGAGGCAAGCCTCAAGAAGGTGCAGGCGGCGTTACAGCAACTGGGAACTACGCTCTCCGATACGCGGCACATGTTCGGCGCCAACGAAAAAGAAGTCGACCCGGTGAAGCATCTCATCGGAAGCGCCATGAGATACATATATGACGTTGAGTTCTGACTCAAAGCTTCCGGAGGCGAATCGTCAGCGAGATCTTTCTTCTTGCTCGCTTTAACTGAAGTCCACACTCAAAAACGGAGCTTCATAGGCAATCTTTTGCGACGGTTCGCTCCAGCGCACAGGTGTTGCCACACATCGGGACCACAATCCGTTTGTCTGACTGCGGCCGCCAATCATGGCTTCGTTCAGCCAGTATCTGATCCCATGGGACCACAGCCGAAGGCCACGTGGGGATAACCTCCTGGTAGCAGTCTCGACAGAACTGATCAAATCTCGTATAGCCGTCCTCAAAGAACCTCTTTACCAGCGAGCAAAGTGGAGCATCGCCGATTTTCCCGAGAGCGAACCTATGACTGAGATTAGTGGCTTCAGGTAGAACGGTTCCATCTTCTCTAATCACCAGCTTCTTGATCTCTTTCTCTACCCCACGGTGGCAACCTGTTCCGTTGCACACATAAGCGCCACAAGGATGAGCCTGTAGAAACCTGCGGCTTACTCCAACTAGGCCGCACCGGAAGCCCTGACTCCGAAACTGATTTGCCAAATCTGAGAGCTCTAGCAACAATCGGTCGGTTTGCTTTGTGGTCAGGCATTGATCGGAGATAGCCGTACCACGACCTAGGTTGAGTAGAGGCTGAATGCGAAGTTCAACCGCGCCAGTTCGCCAGGCCCATTGTGCAAGATTCGGTAGTGAATCCAAGTTCCCCTGGCTGATGGTGGAGACAATCGTTACTGGAATGCCGGCTTCTGCCATGGCACGCACTCCTGCCTCGCTGGCACGAAAAGCGCCTGGTTTATTGCGGAAATGATCGTGAAAAGTCAAATCGCCATCGATGCTAACGTTCACGTGCACGCCAGACTGACAGAAGAGAGATACGTGGCGCGGAGCGACCAGCATGCCGTTTGTGCACAAGGTAATCTGGAGCCCTTGGATTTCCTCGGCAGCTCTCAACACCTCATCCAGTTCTGGATAGAGCAATGGCTCTCCGCCGGTAAGATATAGGGTTCCAATGTCAAGCTGCTCGCACTCCGCCACAGCTCGGAGAACAAACTCAATAGGAATTTGTTCTCTGCGTGTCGGCGAGCCCTCCATGTAACAGTGCTTACAAGTGAGGTTGCATCGGCCGAGGAGATGCAACATCAGTGTCCCCGATCTTTTGGCAGGAGCGTATTCTTCAGTCTGCTCCATTTGTTACCTCCCTGAGCAGTCCTCTGCGACATTTCACACCGCCACGGGCGGTCAAAGCCTTCTTGTGTGCATTATGGCCGGAAGTCTTACGAGCTTAGCGTTCGCTAGAACCGGCTGAGGCGACCCTCCGAAGTGCAGTCTCTTGAACTGTCCCAAGGTTCACGACTCCCCAATGAGGCCGCGGCGGACGAGTTCCGAAGTCCCCGCCTTCGAACACGAATGAGACATTTGCCGAAACACCCGCAGCTAGCCCCTCTTTTTGCAGCGCAGCTGATGCAACATGGTCTACGAGTTGAGAAGAAATCTGAGCCGCCGCTTCCGAAGCGACTTTTCCTGCAAGCTCAAGCAATCGACCGCTGGCAATAATTGATCGCAGGGCCTCGGGCTTGATATTGAGAACCAAAGTACCTAGTTCGTTTTCCATATCTGGTATTCCTTTCCTTCAAGAATTGTGAATTGGGTCTAGCAGGCTCGAAATATGTGATAGAGGTGGCGCTCCGTTTCCTGAAGAAACATCAACTTTCTAAACGCGAGGAAATCACGCTTCAGCATAGACAAACAGGTGTAAGGAGAGGGGCAATCGTGGCTGCATATTCTGGAACTCGCCACGACTTGCAATTTGGTTGTACTCGAAAATGTCAGATTGGCAAAGCCAAGACTATTGGCCAGAGTTGTCAACTATTGGCCAAACTTGGCAAATCAAATCGATCTGTTTTTTTGGTGTTGCCCAGGCTTGACCGGAAGTGGATCGGGGTTTGACCGAAAACCGTGTGGAAGTCTCTCACGAAATGACTTTCGTCGTTTAGACCCACCGAAGCCATTACTTCTTTGACGGTAAGAAACGTCGTGGCCAGTAGGTCCGCAGCGATGCGCAATCGCAACAATTTGACGCAGCGGGACGGCGACGTCCCTAACTCTGTCCGAAATAGCCGGCAGATGTGCCAAGTCGAAACATTGGCGACTCTTGCCAACTCGGACAGCTGAAGGTCCCCCCTAAGATGGGTGCGAGCGTAATCCAGAACACTCATGACCCTAAGGTCTGTGTATCCGTATTTTGAATAAACCTGATCGCCGTGAGTATGTGGACCGATCATATTAACATCCACATTCAGACTAAGGAGAGGATGTGTATTCTATCTCCACTTATATCAGAATGCAAATCTATTGGTATAACCCCTTGAGACTGGGCAAGTGTAGCTTCTGCACTTGGGAAAGAATCATGGTATTCATCACTGCGGAGCCTAGGAAAAGCGGACTCCGATTTGAAATAACCTGATAGCCTTCCCAATAATGTCATCCTTGTGGCCTATCACACATCCGTCGAACAGCCTAACCCCTCAACTCAACTGAGCTCACTCCTCAGCTGGGTTGCAGGTAAGAATCTGATTTTAAGAAAGCTACGATTCCAACCATAAAATTCAAGAGGATACGCAGGCCCCAACGGCTACGACGTCAACCTGCGAGCAAAGAGTCAATCGGTAGTTGGGTCAAAGGAGGTCTACGAGAAGTTCCGCGACCTTTTTCTTGCCCATAACTTCGCTGTCCCCAATCCGAACCTAGTCGTTCATACCTCCGACGCGCGATTTACAGAAAATTCGTTGTGCCCGCCAATTCCACTTCCTGGCGGACACCTGCAGGTGCGGGCCACGTTATCGTTGCAGGCAGTTCGACCTGGAACCGATAGCGTGGCTGGAAGGATGCTGCTGTTTTGAATGTCGTTGCGATTTCTTCAAATCATTGAAACGACTTTGCGCATCTGTTTCCGTTCCGAAACGCTTTGAACAGTTTTGAAATTAGTTTGCGCCGATGACCCTGACGCTGGATGTATCACGCGCAAGGTTCCTTCAAAGATGATCTGAACATTAAGTTTTCGGACCACTGAAGGAGTGTCAGAATTTGCGCCCAGGGCCTGTGCAAAAAGTTCATTCAATACGCGATCGGTCAGAGTAACGTCGTTATGTTCATCACATCGAGTGCAAAAAGCAGGCACATAGCTGCCAAGCCGATAATGGATAATTACTGGGTCGTCTTTACCAGCCGATTCGTAGTATTCCTTCAACTTGCTGCTTAGCCTGCGCGCTTCGCTGCGAACAATCGAGTCAGTACTGGGATGATAGGGAGGCTTGCGATCGTAGACGTCAGTGCCGATCAGATATTCCTTCAAGATGTGCCCCTTACACGCCAGAGCCGCCTCGACAGTGAAGCGAAGAAATCGGCCAAGCCGCCCCGATCGAGCAAACATTGAGCTCCCCAGAACGCGCGAGAGCTCTTCCAGAATCGCTACTTCGGAGATCTTCTCTTCGTTCGCGGCTACGCAGACTTCTGAGTTCTCCCACATAACGGCTCCCTTCATCTAGCGTGTCTTTCGATGTTTCGCTCGCTCGATCCACTCTCGGATGTATGTCGGACAATTCTCGAGCTTGGTGCTATCCGCCTCACAACTGGCGAGAAAGTCCACCGCGTCCTGGTTAACAAGCGTCACGTTCCTCAAATCCAACACCACCTGCTGCCCCTGGGTCTCCAAGGCGAGCTGTAGTCGCAGCTGGTTGAGATCTTCTCCTTCGATTCGCCCACTGAGTGTGAACACTGCCCGGCCATTGCCTGACCTCTGAATTTTGAACATGCAAACTCCAGTGTCTGGCGCGCGAACTAACTGTAGAATGCGGCGGCTTCCGGCACCGACAGTTGGACCTCTGTCCCATTCGATGCGCTGGATATCTTCAGCAATGCGCCAATTCTCGTGGCCCGCTCGCGCATGCCTGTCAGGCCCCAATGTCCTTCACGCCCACCTCGGAGGACCTGCGAATCGACTCCACATCCATTGTCCCGAACACACATGCGAAAGTCAGAGCCAGCATATTCAAGCTTCAGCTCAACGCGCTTTGCTCGAGAATGACGAAAAGCGTTGACCAGTGCCTCTCTTCCAATCCTGTAGATGTCGGGTGTGATTGATGGAAGTATCGGCAGCTGTCGGCCGACAACGTCAACGCAAAAGTCGACCTCAGGCTGAACACTGATTTCTTGCTGCACATGGGAAAGAGCCGACACCAGATCTACAACGCGAGAATCAGATGAACGCAAACCTTGAATTGTGTTCCGGCCCTCTTTTATCCCCTGGTTCATTAACTGAAGAATTCGATCCAATCGTGGTTTGACAGGTGAATCGGAAGGTAGGCTTTCCACCGCCACGCCCAGTTGCATCAAGGCACTCAAGAATGTCTGCAGAAGAGTGTCGTGCAGTTCCCGTGCAATTCGAGTCCGTTCTTCGCGAACGGTTCTTCGCCGGTCCAACTGAGCGCGCGTTGATCTCTCCAAAACGTACGTGTGCTCTTCGTGCGTCGCTGCTTCGTAGATGTTCTCTTGATACATTGGTTCGCCGAGAATAAAGTCCTTTTGAGATGTGTTTCACCTACTGAAGTGCAATCCGGCATCCAATCATTATTTGTTGAAAGGAAGAGGGTTAATCCGGCTGCGTGACGCCGAGTTTTCAACAATTGGTGAGATTCCGGACGGTTAGACTTTGAAACGATTCTTATTGATCTTGAGTGATCGAATCTTCGATTCCAGCGTGGAGCGCGCAATTCCTAATTTGGCGGCTGCGCCCGACGGTCCGAATACCCGTCCTTGAGATTCTGTCAGAGCTGCTTCGATTAGTTCCTTTTCTTGCGCAGCCACCCTATCGGAGAGATAAAGCTGGCTCTCCGATATCCTCACCGGCGGCTGCTGGCACAGCCAGCTCTCGTCCACCGAAAGACTTGCTGCTTCGCATAAGATCACGGATCGTTCGATGACGTTCTGTAATTCCCGTATGTTTCCGGGCCATGGGTATGACTCAAGTAACCGCAGTGTCTTCTTGTCGATGCTCGCAATGTTCTTGCCGCCTTTTCGCGCGTAGCGATCGATAAAGTATTCAACCAGCAAAAGGATGTCCTCTTTTCGTTCTCGAAGAGGAGGAATTTCAATCGGGAATACATGCAGGCGATAAAATAAATCGCTGCGGAACGACCCGGCGCTGATGGCGGCCTGCAAGTCGCGGTTCGTGGCGGCGATCACGCGAACGTCAGCGCGTATTGGATGTGTCCCTCCGACACGTTCAAACTCATGCTCCTGCAAAACGCGCAGGAGGGCAATTTGGGTCTCGGCTGGAAGTTCCCCGACTTCGTCGAGGAAGAGGGTACCGCCATTTGCTAATTC
>DATFRK010000362.1:0-4203 GCA_035263325.1 Pyrinomonadaceae bacterium
CGTCTACGTTTCAATGAACAGCGGTAAAGAGGTATTGTTTGCGGACCTCCGCCAAGGGTCCAAGGTGGCAAGTTGGATCCTCACAGGTTCGAGTTACGAATTTCGCCTTTACGATCCAGATCACACCGAGCTTCTCGCGAACCTCACTGTTACGAGGGCAAAGTAATGAATTATCTCGTCTGAGGCATGCAGTTTTGGTAACTCCGTGTGCTCAGCCTCTCTCAAATCATGTGAATTCTCCAAGCTGGAGTTATTGCACATCCGCGGCGCTGCCCCCATGGACGATTAGCCCATCGTTCACCTACTCTAATATTGCGCACGCAGAACGCGACGGATGGGAGAATCCTGGCAAACCCGGTATAACGCCGTCCTTTGTGACGATCTACGGCACTTTAGGGATTCAAATCGTACACTTCGACCAGAGCAACTCCGGTGGTGTTGCTTACGCCGCGCACGATCGCAGTGTAGTTACCTGGTGGCAGGTCTCCAATAATTGCCGATTCCCTTGGGTCGCCCGGAGCATGGCCGCTAGCGCGAATAGCTGCGACCTGGTTCCTAGTTATGATCCCGCCGATTATCGTATGTTGCCAGTTATCATTAGAGGCAATTAAAGCCCCGGTGCTGTCATGCAGTTCCAGCGTCGGATCAGCCAATGGATTGGGCACGTCATATTGGCTGAGCTCAGGGCCAATGGCGCGCACAATCACCCTCCTTGGTTCGGTCCCTTGAACAATGACACCACCAATCATGACGTTGTCACCTGTCTGCACAAAGGCGCGCGTACTAATGTTGCCTAGTAACGAATCAGGCGCGGGAGTGAGATCGTACACTTCCGCGAGAGCGATTCCGGTGGTGTTGGCTACACCACGCACGATCGCAGTGTAATTACCCGGTGGCAGGTTTACAATCATCGCCGATTCCCTTGGGTCACCCGGTGCGTAGCCGCTCGCGCGAATAGCGGCGACCTGGTCGCTGGTGATAATCCCGCCGATAATCGTTGCCACCCAGTTATTGTTAGAGGCAATCAAAGCGTCTGTGCCGTCGTGCAGCTCCAATGTAGGATTAGCGAGCGCGTTGGGAACGCCATATTGGGTCAGCTCAGGGCCAATCGCGCGAATAACTACCCTCTTTGCTTCAGCCCCTTGGATAATGAAGCCGCCAATCACCACGTTGTCCCCTGTCTGCACAAAGGCGCGTGTGGAAATGTTTCCGAGAGTTGAGATCGGGCCCGCTTCCACTGTTCCAAGCCCATCAAACTCAGGGAGGACATGCGGCGCGCCGCTCATTGGACCTCCATAGACGCCCGGCGGTTGCGGAACGCCGTTGACCTTTAGAGAGGCGATTACATCTGGAGGCCCGGCAAAGTCGAGTTTGATAGTTGAGCCGCTTACCAGAATGAGACCGACGGTGTTCGCGATGCAGTGGTTGTTTTGCAAAGTCAGTACCCCACTGCCGATCTTTGTCAGCGAACCGCTTCCCGAGATCACGCCGGAGAAAGAGGTGTCGATGTTGTTTGTGCCCACTCTCAGGTCATTGGCGCCTAACAAAACATTTCCTGAGCCTTCGATAGAGCCGACGGTCAGGTTCGATTGGTGGCCAGTAATGTCCAGGTAACCATTGTCGAAAACCTTCACCCGAGCGGTACCACCCATCGAAGCACCACTAAAATAAATCGCACCGCCCCCGCCTCCGTTTACCCCCGCAGTAGCGATAAGGATTGCGCTGTCGGCAGACGTTGAACCCGTGAAGATGGTTGCGCCGCCAAAAGATGGGGGTTCAACAAGACCGCCTTGGTTGGTGATGGTCGCGTGACCGGCGGTCGATGCGTCGTTAAAGGTTGTCAGACTGCTTTCAGCGGTGGAGGCGGGACCGCTTCCACCGTTATCGATGGAAGCGTTGGCCGCAGTTGATGTGTCATTGAAAATTGTCTGGCCGCCAGCGCCATGTGAACCGCCAGCTCCGTGGTTGCTGATGGAGGCATGGCCGGCAGTCGATGCGCCGTTGAAAATCGTTCGACCGATGTCGCCGTCGAAGCCCGATGCGTCAAAGTTTTCGATCGAAGCGCCGGCCGCACTCGCTGTATTGTTGAAGATTGTAGAGCCGGTCGAGTCTTCGGAGGAAATTGAAAAACCCCCGTTAACAATTGACATATGAGCGCTGGCCGCAGTCGATGCGTTGGTGAAGATTATCTGGCCTTCGTTCCGAGCTACGAAGGTTTGCAATACGCTGCTATTGTTGGTGACGCCCGTGCCGCTAATAATCAGTTCGCCTCCGGATGCCCCAAATGGCGAGACGTGTAAGGTGAAAGAGGCGGAGTTGGAGGCGAACACGAAGCCGTTCACCTCCTCCGATGTCGAGACGTTCACGTCTCTCTGCGACGACTGAGCGAAGGTTGCAATGTCGGACGGACCATTGGGCGGCCCACCTGGCGTCCAATTGTTAGCGTTTTCCCAAGCCGAGTCCTGCGGGGACGCCAGCCAAGTCGCGCTGCCTGCGAGGCTGACCTGAGCAGTTAGGAACAGCGCCGCCGCAGCGAAGAGGATAGTGTACTCTCTGATGTTGGCAGTTGTTTGAATTGGAGTCATCCCCTCCAGAAACCTCCCCGGAAATCGCGCACCGAAAAACTTAAGAACCACACAAGTTAGGAAATTGGCCCCGAGGATAATTCGGTGACGACAAACCTGTCAAGATTTCCGCACTAATGGAATGAGCCAGGGCTTCGACTGCGTTCGATCAGAGGACTTGCACCCGATCGGCGCGGCAGAAGAAGCCACGCCGCGATCAAAAAGGACCGTATAATACAACCTGCTCGCAATAGGCAATCGCAAAGTGTATCACCTTCGATTGCTGACAGCGTTTCGCCGCCATCCTTTGCAACCCGCATAGAGCTAGATGTCATTGTTTGTCGAGCGGCTTGTCCAAGTCAACGACGACGACGTTGGAATGCCCCGGAATGTAAAAGAAATACGTGAAGACAAATCGGATTGTCGAACCGTCAGATTCACCATCGGATGGGATTTCCCAAACAGCGTAGTTACACGCGGTAATTCACGGCCAGTCTGAACGCAGAAAATCTGTCACCAATATGTCACTGGACAGCGCTGAGGAGGCACTGGCATCCTGTTGTGTCATTAGTTGGCGGGCGCCCCGATGCGCTTCTCGTCACTCTCGTATCGGGGCGTACCGCCTCGTAGAACATGCATCAGTCGCGACGCGGAGGAGCGTTGAATGGATGAACTTGGTAAGCACGTCGAATGGACCCTGAAAGAACGAGCATTCTGCCTCGTTTTAGAGAATGAGTTGGAGCGCTGCTGGCCGAGCGAAGAGATCAAGCCTGCGGACCGAGAGAAACAGATTCAAGCTTTCGGTGAATCACGTGGATGGATCGTCTCTGTTCTGAACACCGATTCTGGTGTCATGAGGGCAATACTCGAAGAGCCGCACCGCATTAGCTAGGTCTCCGCTGCTGGTCGCATCTTATTCACACGTCGGTAAAAAACAGTCGCACAAAGAATGGCGGGAGTTAAGTCGTACCGAATCCAATGGCAAAGGCAGAGACCGCCTTTGCTCGGCTACCTGCCCTAGCTGCCGCATCAGCTACGATGTTGACATTCTCAGAAGCGAAACGGCAGCGAGCCTAAATCCGGCGCCAGTCACCAAGCAGCGATTACGCCTCACTTCATCCGCGCGGAATCCGGCGACGCACGGGTGTTGGGCGAGGGCGCGGTGTCGGCGTAGGTCGGGTTAATGTCCCAACCAGACGGAATAGTTGGTCGGGACCATTTTGCATTGGAAGGCAGATAGTCTTCCGGCCCCAAGTGAGGCACCCGTCCCCCCAGCCGCCGCCCGGGTTTTGCCAAGCCGCCCCGGAGTTCGATATAACCAACCGGTTGTCCCAGAACCATTGACCGGAGGATGTGGAATCTTCTCGGGCCTGCACTGACACCCAGTAGGCACCTGCAGTGAGTGTCACTGGACTCGTTAGTGTAATTACAAACTCACCGAATCCGCTGTATGGGTTGGCCAGCCGGGTTTCAACTAAGCTCCCTGGCAATGTTGCGCCGTCCATGTAGAAGAACACATGGAACGAATCGGGAGGGGCGGGAGGTTCGCTAGATTCGCCGATCACATGGACTTCAGTGATATTCCAAATCTGGCCCGCGGGTACGACGAAATCGTCAGCAGCAAAGCTGTCATAACTGT
>DATFRK010000363.1:0-3705 GCA_035263325.1 Pyrinomonadaceae bacterium
TCACTCCAGGAACGTGCCTTGAGTTTGGCTGCCCAGAAAAGCACTCGGTGAAAAGTTGTACCCAGGCGGCGGAAGTTTGCCAGGACCGGCATTGGGGCAAGTACAGGCGGATCGTAAGCTGACATAAAAGCGCCTGGCTGCAGTTCGGTGGATACCCAACGAACTCCCGTCTTCTCTGCAACCAGCGGCGCGGCAAAGATCAGTATTTGTGAAACGATCAAGTCCGCTCCACCATCTTTTTCCACTATGGCCAACAAGTCGTCGTACGTCATCCGTAAAACAGGCAGCATGAACTCTCGCACGACGCGCTCCAACCCACGTTTCGGTTCGGTCAACCGTTGATGAAGCACTTTATCGGCGAACGAGATATCGGGTCGTAGGGCATGAAACTCAATTCCCTTAGCCTCGATCGTCCGCCGGTGGTATTCACTCGTAGCAATAATCGGGCGGTGACCGCGAGCCTGTAGTTCAAGAGCGATGGCGAGATAGGGATGAACGTCGCCAAGGGTTCCATGGGTAGCAAGGACGATACGCTTAGCCGAGGTCATCAGAAGATGAAGCGCAGTCTCACATCTCGCAGTGACGTTGACGAAAAAATTGCCCTGGGACTGTTGAACCGCAGTCGTTCGCCACGAAATCAAACGCCATCGCGCTCAGCGAGGATGAGCGCGAGGCATGCATCTGATGGAGGTTCACTAGGATTTTCGGGTGACCACAACGTTCTGTGCGTGAAACCTTCCGGTATTGGGGAAGCCTATCCACAATCTCACAGCGCCGAACTGCTGCGCCTGCAGATTAAACGGGGCCGAGATGGTGCGATCCGCTTCGCCCGAAGCTCCGGCTCCAGAAAGAATGATGTGCGCGCTGGCCGACGGAGCGTTGAGAGTCAGGGTGACCTGGACCAGGAAAACCTGATTAATCGGGAACGTCCCGAAGGTAGTGTTTGGATCATCGTCGATGCGCACGTGTCCATCCGGCAGGAAATCGAAATGCAGGAACCCCACCGGGTTATCGACTGATTGGGTAAACTGCTCGAGCTGAACTGTCACCGGACCGACGTTGCCATTTGGGACAAATAACGCACTGGAAAAAACGTACGTACCATTTCCCGGTTGCCTTACCAACTTACCCTGGAACGACGATACCTGCGCCTGGTTGTTGGGGCGGGTGATCCGAAGCCACTTCGCAGGCGGTGCAGCGTTGGGCGGAGCGGCGGCAACCACGATGGCTCCTGGAGGTCCGGAGAAACTGGCAGTGCCAACTTCCTGGGTGGCCGACGGTGGCTGATCGAGTGTAGTAGTGTCAAAATTCGACTTGAAAAGGGTTTCGGTGTTGCAATTTCCAGCCGTAGTGAGGGCAATGAGACAGCACAATAAGAGGACTTGCCTCAGTCTGGCGCCAAGTCTCGCCTGGCCGGTTCTACTGGTACCGAGTGAGCGGGTGCCCACTGCAAAAGCCAAAGTTTGCTTGTTCATGAGGTCTCCTTTCCGGATACGTTGACATTACCCACCCCATACTGGACTAGCATCCTATCTCAGTTGGACCTTCGTGGTATATGGTCGAGGCAATGCCTGGTCATACTCGGTAGGAGTCGAATGTTTAAGGCCAGGGTTGTTTAGACGATAAAGAGTTCGGGCGACGCAAAGGCCTCTTCTAACTTTGTCAAAAATCGGCCCACATGTAGACCATCCATTAACGCGTGATGCACTTCTACCGAAATCGGCAATGACATGCGCCCATCGGCCTGAGTGAACTTCCCAAAAACAATGCGCGGGATCGACTCACCGCGGCCCTTGTTGCGTGCATGGGCGAAGCTAGTGAACGAGAACCAGGGCAACGTCGTGAAATAAATAACGTCGTCACGCATGGTTGGTTTTAAAGGACCATTGCTGGCCCGCAGATTCTCCACCGCTGTTCCTGCATCGTGATGAAACTTCGCAAATTCCCGTTCGTAGTCAAAGTAGGCGTAGGCAAAACTCTCATTGGACAGCAGCACAGTTGTGCCGCCATGGATGACGTCGTAAACAACCACCTGGCCGTCTTTGAGTCGATAGCGAAAGGGTTCGACTTCGTTGGCTATGCGCAGCGCAAAATAGTGCAAGGCCAGGGAGATCTTGACGCCGGGTCGTTCTCGCGCCAACGACACAAGCCTGGTCACGTCGACATTCGTACAAACATTGAAGTAGGGATTCGTGTAGTCCCTGAAGAATTCAAACAGGTCACGACGCGCCCAGTTTGCTATGTCTAAATATTGAGTCATGCGCGGATTCTAGCAAATGCGTCGCTTATCCCCTTTCCCAGCCTGGGCAATTTAGGGGGTGTTGCTTATCCATTGAGTTGCGTCAGATCAACATGGATCGTCTCGAGGGCTGGCGTTATAATGCCTGCTCTTCCAACGGGTCAGAATTCGCGAAGCCGTCGGTGAGTTCTCCTGCCTTCTCCGAAGGAGCATTAAACCCGGGGCCCAGAGTCCATAACGTAGCAGTTAGCCAATCCACCTCACCGGGGCAAATGCCATGATCAAAAACTCCCATCCAGTTGAAGTTGAGAAAAAGTTCAACGCGATTGTGGAGGAATTTGGCCAATTTCTGCGTCGGGCCATCGTACGGTTCTGCCCGCACGACAAGGGACTCCAGTTCGACGATATCGAACAGGAGGCCCGCCTGCGCCTCTGGCGCGCGTTACAAAGTGAGAGAGAGGTAACAAACTATGCGTCTTACCTCTACAGGATCGCGGCGACCGCGACGATCGATGCGCTGCGCCGCGCCCAGGCACGCCACGAAGAACAGTTACATACGTTAAGGACAGAGAGTGACGATGATGTTAACGCGGTGGTCGTTCCGGCACCGCCACAGGATTCGCCCGAGCGTATGGCTGAATCTCGTGAAGCGATTCGCAAAGTTGCGGCAGCATTGGCAAAGCTTCCACCCGATCGACGACGGGCGGTTGGCCTGTATTTAGAAGGCATGTCCAGTCAGGACATTGCCGACCTGATGGGCTGGACTGAACCTAAGGCGCGCAATCTCCTGTATCGGGGGTTGGGCGAATTGCGCAAGTATCTTCGGGCCGCAGGAATCGAATATGAAATTGAGTGACGAAGAGCTGCGAAGCCTCTACAGCAAGGAGACTGCCCGGCGAGTGCGGCAGAGTGAAGGCGAATGTCTCGCCAGCGAGATGTTGACGCTGGCCGCAGCTGGAGAGTTGAGTGTGCCGGAACGCGAACTGGTGGCCGATCACCTGGCCACTTGTTCTGATTGCGCCAGGGAATACCGTTCGATCCGTTCGTTAAGATCCTGGGCTGAAGATGCTTCTAAAAGTCTGGCCCCGGATAGTGCCGCTGGTCCAACTCCTATCGCGCCAGCCCCTTTTGCTCGACCAGCCAAAGGTAGGGTGGCAGGCTTTCGACCACTCACATCCTATTGGCCCTATGCAATCGCCGCTCTGTTACTACTCATCACGTTGGCCCTGGCAGCGCAGTTGATTTCCGAGCGGCGAGAAAATCAAAGACTGGTGGCCCAGTTAGACCAGGGTCAAGCGCCGCGAGGGTCAGTGACCACGGAACCTGATAGTGAAATCCGGAAACAACTTGAGGCCGCCAACCAACGGGCTACCGAAGCAGAAGCCGCCCGGCGAAATGCCGAGGAGGAACTGGCCAAACGTTCTAACCAGAACGGCGACCAGGTTCCGACTAAACCGGAGCGCGGC
>DATFRK010000364.1:0-6126 GCA_035263325.1 Pyrinomonadaceae bacterium
GGAAAAGATCGATGAGCCCGCCCGTCGCGATCAGAGCCACGAGCACCACTGCGGCTAGCTTGCCGGCTATTCTGTTTCGCATGGTCCACAGTTGCCACAATCCAAAAGCGACAAACAGGTTGGCAAGAATCAGCCAGATATTTAAAAACTTGTGATTCGCCAGCACCTCCTCACTAAACTGAAATAAGAAGGCAACCGCCACCAGGCTTGTAATCGCAATGAGCAGCCGCCGTTGAAACCAACCCAGCCAGGCACACGCAATCCCGATCAAGAGCCACTTAAACCCGAAGGTGAAACCGAGATACTTCAGCACATTCCAGATCGTCGGGTTATCAATCGTGTAGCCCCAATGAAAGAGTGAATAAGCGGCGGGATGAACGTTGCCGGTTCTCAAATAAGCGACTTGCGGTAGCGCGACCACGCTGGCAGTCAGCAGTAACGCGGTAGTCTGTTTCCGCAAAGGAAATAGGACCACTAGAAACACAAGCATTACGGCTGCGGCCAGGAACACTGCGCCATTCCAAAGCGGCAGTAATCCCAGGATGGCGCCGAAGAAGATGAAACTCCTATTCTGATACAGGCCGGTGTTGAAGCGATCGAGTAGCGTCGGCTTCTGCGACTCCAGCGCAGCATCCGGAATATAGATCTTTTCAGCAGCGGAATGCTTTCGATAGCGCTCGCAAAGAAAGACCAGCACTAACAGCAGGATGCCAATGGCACTCGCGAAATGGCGCTGATTGAGAAAATTTACTAAGGACCACATTCCCCAGTCTTCGCCACGATAGGAAAATTGTGAGGGCAGAAACGAGGCCAGCTCGGTGGCCGCTTTGATCGCACTGCCAAGCGAATCCTTTGACCGCAGAAATGGGATATAGGCAAGCGACCCGCTAAACAAGAACAGTACTGCTCCGATTCGACCGACAACCCGCGACCCGAACACGACATAACCCAGTTCCATCACCAGCACCAGCATCGATATGAGCGACAGAATACTCAGCAGGTTGTTGGCCCAGGCAGGATTCAAGCCCAGGTACTCGAGATTGCCGGCTTGAAAATAGAAGAGAAAATGGTAGCGGATTCGATCACCGGCAAAATGAGGATACTCTGTGGGAAAGTTGCGACCGACTGCAAAGCTCTGCATCAACGCGATGTTTGGTCCAAAGTCGCTCCACTGATGATTGGCGATCTGCAACTTGCCTGCTTGCATGTTGAGCGAGCTGAACATTAGCCAACAACTGAAGACAAACAAAACTGCGATCGTGGCCCAGTCCCACTTGTTCTCAGCGACGACCTCTGCCGGCCTGTCACTCTCCAAAGGTTTTTGTGTGCCTCTCTTACGCAACCAGTAAATGGTTCCGGTCGCCACAAGAAAGAAAATGGCGTTACCAAAGAACAGGGGACGAGTTGAACTCGCAAAGACTCGCGCGGCCAGATAGGTGGTCCAGGTGCTGAGGACCAGGCCAACGAGAAACGCAGATGCAAGCCGGTGCGGCAATGATGAATAGCGAACGAACCGGCGACCGATAGTGTCGCCAAGCAGCACCGCCAAAACGAGGTAAATTAAGGCAAACACAATGTTTTTTCCTGGAACCGCGGGCGGCCCGCCCGCACTTTTATTTCGTTAGCCGCAACTCTAATTACCAGCGGGCGAGCCGCCCGCGCTCCCGGACACCAAATCCGACCTGGCAAACACTGCCAGATCAACACCCGGTCTCAGCCTGTAAGTGCCCACTTGCTGGTAGGCGGTGCCCAGCAACTGGCGCAGTTGACCTACCTGATCCTCACCTGGATTCGTGCTGGCCCTGGCAACAACGATCTGAGTTTCTTTTGGGTCATAAGCACTGGCGAGCGTGTTGGTGTAACCGACCTTGGGGTTATCGCGAAAATACCAGGGCAGCGGCCAGTACTCCGGCGAGGCCACATTCACACCCAGTTGAGTGGTCCCGACTCTCGTGCCAATCCGTTCAATGTCATGGACCATCGCCAGCAACTCGCGGTTGCTGTGCGTGTAGACGTAGGGGTAGCGATCGTTGTCATATTCGCGAAAGTTAAGTACCAAACTCTGATAGCCGGCAAATGTCAGCGCGAGTCCCGCAATCACTAACGCGGGCAGGGGCGCTTTCCAGGAACGCCACGACACATCGATCAGGCTCTCTACGGCGTAACCAGCGACGATCGCCATCGGGACCACAAAGCTCAGCACCAGCCACGGTGTCTTATAGGGAATCAACGAATAGGCTACGAGAATGCCGAAGGCCCAGGCGGCGACAAATAGCGCAAACCGGTTCGTCCGGCGATTGAGAGCAATGAAGGCGCCTACGATAGCCAGCAGGAAAATCGGCGTCTCTTCCTGCAAGAGCCAGCTAAGATAGGTGTCGAATGGCTTGCCGTGAAACTCGCTGGTGCCAGTCTTGGCCCAGACCTTCATGGCTGAGACTGCATCACCCACACCTGGCCAGTTGGTAAAGAAGGACGAATAGAAAATCACGTTGACGACAATAAATAAGGCCAGCGCATAACCGGCCAACAGAATGACGCGATCTCTACCGCCAAGACGGGCAAGGAACGAAGGCGGTACCGGTGTCTCACGTCGATCGCGCTTTGCCCGACGCTTCTCCCGCACATGGCGAGGCTTAGCGGCGACAGGAAAACCGAATATCGTTCGGGCAAACCTGCTCAGGTCCGGAGGTGATTTGGACCAACGCCACGCTATCAGCCACGCCAACAGGAGGGTGATGATTGAAACGAAAGCAGTTTCTTTGGTAGCAAACAGAAGTGCGGTCGACACAGCTGCCAGGATGAGGTAGACGGTGCTACCAGTTTCGTAAAAGCGTAAAACTGCTACGACGATCGCCAGGGTGAAGAAAACAAAGAGCGTTTCATGAATAAAGTAACGCGCGTAAAACATCGAGCCAGGCGAAACAGCCACTAGCGCCGCTGCCATCAAGGCGGCGTACGAACCGATATTTCGCCGGAGACTCAGAACCAGCCAGATTGTCGCGAGGCCAAACAGTGCAGTGCTGAGTCGCACTGAAAAGTCACTCAAGCCCAGCAACGATGCCAGCGGTAAGGCAAAATAATATAAAGTTGGACCATGGTAGTTATTTGGATCGTAATGATAAGTGTGGTTCCTCAGGAGATTGGTCAGAAAGAATCCGTTGACCCCTTCATCGTGGTGCATCGGCTTCAGTGCAAGTGCGTAAAAGCGGGTTACGAACGCAAAAGCAAAAATCGTCCCACAAGCCAAAAGCCAGGCACGCTCACTAATCTCAACTCGCGCTCCAGTTTCACTGCCGGCAACGGCGGTCTCAGTCGATAGCTGGCCAACTGGCAAGACGAGGCCGCGAAAATCATTGAACGATCTTTTGAAGCCACTCTGCAGGATCTGAACGTGGTGCTTGAGCCCACTCGCCGATAGTTTGTCTTTTACTATTTCCATCTGGTTTCTAAAGTTCTGCCCTGTCCATGGTGTTGCTTTCAGTTTCACTGACATCTATCTTCAGACTCTTAGCGGATGTTTCTGGAATTTCGGGAACTGCCCTGTTTGTTAAGCCGCATCGCGTTTTCCTGCTGCATGTTCCATTGCCTTAAGCGGCACAACCTCATCAGTGATGACCTCGGACGCTTCCGCATGGATCTTGTGAATCAGAAACAGCGGCCGTCGTTTGACCTCGTCGTAGATGCGACCGATGTATTCACCCAATAGCCCGACGCAAATCAGTTGTACACCACCAAGCAGAAGGATCGAGACGATGGTGCTGGTGTACCCAATCACTACCGGACCGCCGAGAAATCCGATGCCCAGGAAGCGGCAAAACACAAGTACTGTCCCGTAAACAACAGCAAGCACTGCTGCAAGACTTCCCAACAGCAAACTCAGCCGCAGCGGCTTATAACTAAAGCTAAAAATTGCATCCAACGCGTACTTCAGCAGGCGCCAGAAATTCTGTTTTGGCTCACCCGCAGCTCGCGGCGCGCGATCGTAATAGACGACCGCGGTCTTGAATCCGACCCAGGCCCGCAGGCCCGGAAGGTAACGGTTGGTCTCTGCGAGTCGATTGATAGCATCCACAGCCTGGCTGTCTAACAAGCCGAAGATTCCGGCATTAAGAGGGATGGGAAAGTCGGAAAGGTACCCCAGCCCCTTATAGAAGAGGGGAAAGAGTACCTTGCGCAGACCCCGCTCTTTCCGGCTTCGTCGTTCCGCAATTACAACCTTCGCTCCCTTTTCCCAGGCCTCGACCAATTCCAGAATCACCTCTGGTGCGTCCTGGAGATCACCGTCCATCAAAACCACCGCAGCCCCTTTCGCGACTGACAGACCTGCCGTGAGAGCGGGCTGATGTCCCCAATTGCGGGACAGTTCAATCACCGTTACGCGTGTATCCCGGGATTGGTGGGCCAACAATAATTTCAACGTGGCATCATGGCTGCCATCATCGACGTAGATAACCTCCCAATCATGCGCGAGCCTCTCCATCGTGGCTTTAACTCGCTCGTGGAGCCGATCGATCAGGTGTTCTTCGTTATAGATTGGTACCACGAGCGAGATCATAGTTCGCCCTCCGGCTTCACTTCTTTTGCCTGCGTTGTTTGTCCACGCCCTCTCACGTCGAAAAGGGTGTAATCTTGCTGAGTGAGAACTGCAGGATAGTTACTGTCAAACCATTGCTTATTCGCTCCCGCTTTAACTTCTGGTGGTCCAATTACGACATAGTCAATCTGATTCTTTTTGATCAGTTCGCGAGACGCGTCATTGCCCTGGTAAATTGACTTCGCGTCCAATAGTCTTTGCTCATACTTCCCTTTCCAGGCCTGGCTCCATAACCATCCTTCATAAGCAACAAAGCTGGGACGACCTGAATACATGAACACCGGGTGACTCGCCTCGGGTTCGGTCAGCAGCACAGCTGACTTGCCCAGTCGAGCACGCACCGCCTCGCCCAGAGAGAGATCCGCCACACTCGTGATCACCATCGGCTCGGAGCGGTAAGCAATCACCCGAGCCACTTCTAATGCGCCTGACAGCATTAGAATTGGCAAACAGGCCAGGGCGAGCATTTTGACTCCCGGATGATCCTGTTCCCACCAGGAAGAAATTAGACTGCCAACTCCGATCGTTAGAATGAGCCAGCTAGGGGCGAAGACTTTTGTGTTGTCCCAATCCCAGGGAGCAAATTGGAAAAGATTAGCAGCGACAAAGGGAGTGAAACCGGCCAGCACCAAGAGGGCCAGCATTCGGTTTCGCTGCCAGAAATAGATCACTGTCAATGGCCCTAAGACGAGATAGAGGCCTATGTTCTTGATCCAAAATTGGATCCAACTGATGTCAGTGGCGAGCCAACCAATCTTCAGGGTGATTGATGATGCACCCGCGCTTGGTTGCAGACCTTTAACAACCAGGAAGCCACCCAGGGCCATCAACGCCAGGGCGGCGCAAGTCATGAGCAGTTCCCTGCGACTGAAGGAACGGACCCGAAAAACCGTCAGCCAAAACATCCACGCTGGAAAAACCATCAAGAACGCCAACCAGGTGAAAGGGTGAAAGAAGGCAAGCAGAATGGCGGCGAAAGTTATTGCCCCTAGCACCTTGAGTGATTTCTCTTCCAGGAATTTCCAGCTCAGAAATAGCAACACAACGAACAGGGGAAAACCGAGCAGGAAAGACCGTTGGTGCAACATCATCACGAAGGGATTAAGAACAGCGTAATTCTGTTCCCGCCAGACGGTGATCCCGTGTGGCAAAGTTCGCAATTTGGCCCAGGTGTCGGGCGAGAGTTCAGGCAAGATGGACCAGCCGCTGAGCCCGCCGAATCCCATGAACAGAACGACGCTCAGTATCGCCGCTCTCACAGATTTCGTCAGGCGGATGACTACCCATTCAAACGCCAGCAGGAAGAACGCGGCTAAGAGGATCGTTGGGATAGTGAATGAGTTTCCGATCGAGAAACCAAGCCGCCAAAACAATCCGGAAATGAAATCGGCAAGAAACGCGTAACCTACTGGTTGACCGGCGAGAAAAAAACTCTGATTGGGCCAGCCACCCTGTTCGGCAAAGAACACCGCGGCTCTAATGTGAAACAGCAGATCGCCCCAACCTCCCAGGCCCAATCCCGTCACGACGTT
>DATFRK010000365.1:0-3057 GCA_035263325.1 Pyrinomonadaceae bacterium
CGGCTTCAAGATCGGGGGCCAGCAGGATGTCAGGATCGCCGGCTACTGCAGATTGAATGCCTTTCGTCTTTGCCGCTTCCTTGCTGATGGCGTTATCAAATGCCAGTGGACCATCCAGGACGCCACCTTTGATCTGTCCCCGCTCAGCCATCTTGCAAAGTGCAGCAGCATCCAGGGTGGCCTGCATTTTCGAGTTCACCACTTCGACAGCGGCTAGTATTGCTAACTTGGGTTTCTCCACTCCCAGTGAAGTGGCGAGATCGATCGCGTTCTGACAGATGTCTACCTTGTCTTCCAGGGTGGGCGCGATGTTGATTGCCGCATCTGTCACAATGAGCACTTTGTGATAGGTAGGAACATCCATCACAAACACGTGGCTGATTCGTCTGCCGGTTCGCAAGCCGCCTTCGCGGGACACGATTGCGGAAAGAAGTTCGTCGGAGTGCAGACTACCTTTCATCAACACTTCCGCCCGGCCTTCCTTGATCAACTCCACCGCCTTTTTGGCCGCGGCGACACTGTCAGGGGCGTCAACAATCTCAAGCTTGCCCAAAGCGACATTTGCGGCGGCAGCGGTTTCAGCGATCTTGTCGGTTGGACCAACTAGTAACGGGGCAATGAGGCCTGCCCCGGCTGCTTCAACCGCAGCCAGTAACGCCGACTGCTCGCACGGATAGGCCACGGCGGTCGGTATCGCTTCGAGACTCTTGCACCTTTCCAACAGTCGCTCGTATTTTCCGGTTCCAGTTTTTGTACTCATGTCATAACCTGCCTTGTTTGTTTCAAGCTTTTGCAGCTCGCCCAGTCTCTTTCAAAAAGAACGACAGGAGGATGGCGACCAGTACGCCATAAAGAAGGAGCACGAAGGTATCCTGGTAATGGCTCAGATCCATTTGTACTGCCCCGCCTGACACGCGGAGCAAAATCCAGGCGAAGACTGGTCCAAGCAGCGCACTAAAAGTAAAGTTCAAGAAATTGACGACGCCGGTAGCAGTGCCTCCGAACTGCGGTGGATTTACTTCTTTGATTACCGTGTAGGGCAACATCGCAGCACCCGACGCGATTCCGGCCAGCAGACCGAGAAAGTAAGGTGGGAAGAAGTCACGAGGGCCATAAAGGATCCAGGCGAGGCAGTTGAAAAGGATCACGGCTGACACAATGATCACAGGCTTGCGCCGCCCAATTCGATCCGAAATAAACCCAACTAACGGACAACCGATAATCCAACCGAAGGGAACTGTCGACGAATGCAAGACGGCAGAGGCATAGGAAAAACCGTGTCCCTCTTGCAGGTAACGCACCCCCCAAACCATGTCGAAGATCGTCGTGGGGACAAACAGCAAGCCGGCGATCAAGCCACATAGAATTGATTGCGGATTCTTGAAGACTGTTTGAAAGCCCGCGACTGTTTCTTTCCAGCCTGTCGTTTTCCTGTTTGCGTCCTCTTTGGGAATCAGCAAAAATAGGACTGCGCCGGTTACGAGGCCGATAACTCCCATGCCAATCCAGAAGTTGCTCCAGGTCAGTCCGTTATTGATCAGTGGTCCCACTACAAATTGACCCGCTGATCCACCAGCCATGCCAAACATCTGGGTCGCCCCAATCAAGGTGGCTGCTTGCGAGGCAGGAAAGTTTTTCGTAGCGATATAAACGGCGCCAACAAGCGCAAAGACGCCGCCGGCGCCTTGCAGAAATCTCCCCACGCTCGCCACTTCACGTTGACCAGTCGCAAATAGCAAGGCGCCAATACCCACTGTGATTGCGGCAAACGGCAGGAGCCGGCGTGGCCCGACGCGGTCCATCGCGGCACCGGCCACCAGTGAGAAAGGTGAATAGCCGTAGTAGAAGAGACCTACGATCGAGGCAACACCCAAGGCCGTGAGGCCGAACGCTTCCGACAGCTGCGGCATCATCACTGCCGGCGCCGAGCGAAGGGCGTATTGATAGAAGTAGTAGACGGCGGTGAGTAACCAGGCGACAGTAGCCAGGCGCAGATTCGGGCGCGCCTCAGGTTTGCTAATCGATTGTGTCGCTGCCTGGGCCATACAGGTTCACGTCGCTTCTTTCACACCGCGCTCCAGGCCCGGTGCAAGCTAGCAGGCCAGAAACTGAAACCGTTTCAACGGTGTGAGCCAAGTTGTCATACCGCTGAAACGGTTATTTGATTGCAATTGCCTCACTTGACACCGCGCTAATGCGTGCCTGTTGCAATCTCGATGCTGGCGATGGCGTCGTGGTCTACTTTTTCTGATACTTGCTCTTGTCCAGGCCACTAAGCTTTACCGGATCCAGCAAATCCTTGATCTGCGCTTCCGTCAGCAGATGTTTCTCACGGATGATTTCCAGAACTCCTTTGCCGCTCTTGTAAGCTTCGTTTGCCAGTTCCGTAGCTTTGTCGTAGCCGAGCACCGGGTTGAGTGCGGTAACAATACCCACGGTTGTCTCCAGGTAACGCTCCAACACTTTCTCGTTCACCGTGATCCCATCGACACACTTGGTACGAAATAAACCTGAAGTGTTGTAGAGAAGACTCTGCGATTCCAGCACCGCGAGTCCCGCCAATGGCTCATAAGCATTCAGTTGCAACTGTCCCGAGTGAGCCGCTAGCGTTACGCTGTAGTCGTTTCCCATTACGCGAAACGCAACGATGTTCATGACCTCCGGAACGACGGGATTCACTTTGCCTGGCATGATGGATGAACCCGGTTGCAACGCCGGTAAGTTGATTTCCGCCAAACCAGCTCTTGGTCCGGAGGTCAACAAAATGAGGTCGCTTGAGATCTTAGAAAGCTTTATGGCCAGGCTTCTTAAGGCGCTCGAGTAGACTACAAAGCCTTGCTGGTCCCAGGTGGCTGAGAGCATGTCGGAGGCCGGTACGATCGGTTTTCCGGTTAACTTGGCGAGATTGAAGGCGCACTTCTCTGCGTAGCCTTTGGGGACGTTAATGCCGGTCCCGATTGCGGTGGCCCCCATATTGACAGCGTACAAATACTTTTCAGCATCACGCAGCAATTTGATTTCGTCTTCCAGGCTCGCAGCAAACGCATGAAACTCCTG
>DATFRK010000366.1:0-6814 GCA_035263325.1 Pyrinomonadaceae bacterium
GGTCAACCACTGACGCAACAGGAAACATTGCCCACAGTACCAGCGGGATTGCCGTCGTCACTATTGGAACGACGGCCGGATATTCGTTCAGCCGAAGCGGACCTTGAAGCGCAACAAGCATTGGTATCGGTTGCTAAGGCGGCGTATTTCCCCCGCATTAGTTTGACTGGTCTACTTGGCTTCCAAAGTGATTCGCTCTCGAGTCTCTTCAAAGGTCCCAGCCAAACGTGGAGTTTCGTGCCGCAAGTAACGCAACCCATCTTTACAGCCGGACGATTGAAGTCCAATGTGAAATTTGCGCGGGCCCAACAAGAGTTAGCCTTGGTACAGTATCAGCAAACTGTGCAAACGGCTTTTCGTGACGTTTCAGATGCGTTGATCCAGTATCGCAAAGAGAAGGAGATCCGGGTGCAACAGGAGTTGCTAGTCGCGACGCTGACCGATCGTTCCAAGCTAGCGTACGCAAGATACCAGGGCGGGGTTGACACACTCCTGAATGCTCTCGATGCTGACCGGGAGCTTTTTGACGCTCAGGTGAATTTAGCTCAAACTCGACGCAACGAGTTGTTGTCGGTGGTGCAGCTCTACAAAGCGCTAGGCGGTGGCTGGCAACAATAGTTGGAATGAGAGAGAGAAGACGCTCAGGTTCAATTTGGAGGGAGACTTAAGGGGGAAAAATGACCAAGAGTTTGCAAGAATATGTAACGCTGGGACGCTCCGGGTTGCGAGTGAGCCCGGTATGTTTAGGCACAATGACATTTGGCACTGAGTGGGGTTGGGGCTCGGAGGACGAAGTCTCGCGCTCAGTGTTTGATCGCTACCTCGACGCGGGCGGTAACTTCATCGATACGGCCGATGGTTACACCGAAGGACACAGCGAAGAGTTATTGGGAAAATTTATCAGTCAGAGCAGTCTGCGAAGCCGAGTGGTGTTGGCAACAAAGTTCACTTTCAATCGCGAGCCCGGCAATCCCAACGCCGGTGGCAATGGCCGGAAGAATATCTATCGCGCGCTGGAAAGCTCTTTGAAACGACTACAAACAGACTACATCGATCTTTACTGGCTGCACGCCTGGGACACTATCACTCCCGTCGAAGAAGTGGTGTCAACGTTGAACGACCTGGTGCAAGCAGGCAAGATTCGTTACTACGGTTTCTCCGATACACCGGCCTGGTACGTAGCTCGGGCGCAAACGCTGGCCGAGAAAGAAGGCAAGGCGCGTCTGATTGCGTTACAACTTGAGTATTCGTTGGTTGAGCGCAACATCGAGCGTGAGCACATACCGGCAGCACAGGAATTGGGACTTGGTATTTGCCCATGGAGTCCACTCGCCGGTGGTTTTCTAACGGGCAAATATCAACGCAAGGAGGACACGGGCCAGGGAGAAGGAAGATTGGAATTGACGAAAGGAATTGCGAATCCAGTTTTCCAAAGGTTCAATGAACGCAACTGGCGCGTGCTCGATGTGTTACTCGACGTGGCCAAACAAATCGACCGTCCTCCAGCCCAAGTCGCCTTGAATTGGGCTGCCACTCAGCCTGGGATCACGTCGCTGATCATCGGGGCCTCCAAGTTGGCGCAACTTGAAGATAACCTGCGCTTCGTGGAGTTTAGTATTCCGGCAGAATTGCAGCAGCGCCTTGATGAGGCGAGTGCGCTGGACCTGGGTCATCCCTACGTCTTTTTTAATCCTGGAATGCAGGCAATGGTCAGTGGCGGGACCAGTGTCGAGCCATGGTTGCCGGCTCGGGTGTATGAGGGAACGGTGGCTGAGCAGGCCGGAGTGAAGTTAAAAGCCGCGAGCGATTAATTTGCGTCGATATTTCAGCCCAAGCTCTGCGACTCGTTGTCAGCGATTGAGTGCCTGTAAATAGGCATTCACCGCAGAGCATTCCTGTTGTCCGACGACGAGCATAGAGGCTGTGTCAAAAGTCCGGGAGACCACCGGGCTTTAGCCGCGTGGTACTTCAACTTCAACCTAGTCCGGCGCCCAAGGCAGTTGGACTAGAGACCACCGACTTCAGTCGCGTGGAGTTTCAATTTTTACCGATTTTCTTGTAACAGAAGGTCGAAATTGAAACTCCACGCGACTGAAGTCGGTGGTCTCTAGTGTTCGACAAAGTAGTATCAGTAGGTTGAAATTGAACTACCACGCGGCTAAAGCCCGGCGGTCTCCCAACTTTTGACACAGTCCAATTAACAACGGGAAACTCGGACAGCGAGTTTTCTCTTCGTTATCCTCAGGAGCTCATTTCGACGTCAGCTGTTTCGGCGTCGGCAATTGCGATGCATCCCAACCACCACCCAGCGCCTTGATCAGTTCCACACTCGCCGTCATCTGCTGCATTTGTAGATTCACCGCCGTTCGCTGATTGGTCAGCAAAGTAGTCTGCGCAGTAATCACATTCAAATAGCTATCAATCCCGGTCCGGTAACGTTCGGTGGCAAGTGCCAAGGTCCGTTGTGATGACGCCACTGCCTCGTTTTGTTGCTCCAACTCACGCGACAGGATGCGCAGCGCTGCGAGGTTGTCTTCCACTTCCTGGAAAGCAGTTAGCACCGTTTGGCGATAGCTCGCCACGTTGCCGTCGTACTGGGCAAGCGCTTGTTCAGTCACCGCTTTTCGGCGTCCCTTATCGAAGAGAGTCTGCGACAAAGTTGGACCAAGGGAGAAGAAGCGCGCCGGCCACGTAAACCACTTCGCGATCGACGAAGCCTCCAAGCCGACCGAACCATTCAACGTCAACGAAGGATAGAACGCAGCCTTTGCTACCCCAATTTCAGCGTTGGCTTCAGCAGTGCGCCGTTCAGCCGCCGCAACGTCAGGGCGCCGTTCGAGAAGTTGCGACGGCAAGCCAAAAGGAATCGCCGGTGGTTGGGCCTCCAAAGGTTGATTGGGGAGAGAGAAGACCGAAGCAGGCTGACCTGCTAACAGCGCAATTGCATGCTCGAGTTGAGCGCGCTGGATTTCCAGGTCGGTCGCCTGCGCTTGCGTTGTCTTTAGCTGCGTTTCAGCCTGTGAGACGTCTTCTTCCGAAGCAATGCCTGTTTGGAAACGTACCCGAATCAAGTCAAGGGTTTCCTGAAACGCTCTGACTGACCTATCAAGCAAGTCCTTCTGCGCGTCCAGCCCACGTAGCTGGTAATAGTCAAAAGCCAGTTCAGCCTCGACACTCAAACGAACATTCTGCAGATCAGCCGCGGTGGCTTGCGCCTCTGAGGCACTCGCCGACACCGTGTTGCGAATGCGCCCCCACAAGTCGGGCTCCCACGTCGCATCAAAGGGCAACTGATAGGTGGTAGTTACTCCCCTCCCAAGGATTGTCGACTGACGCGATGCCGACGACTGTCGCTGCAGCACAATCGAAGGACTCGTGGTGATAGTAGGAAAGTATTGTGATCGCGCTTCCTTGACGAGCGCTCGAGACAAGCGGAAATTGGCCTCCGCCACCGCTATATTCTGATTCGAAACGTTTACCTGTTGTTCCAGTGCGTTCAGCTGCGGGTCGTTGAAGATCTCCCACCAGTTGCCGCGAATGGTGTCGTCCTTGGGGCGCGCGAATTTCCAACCATCAGTCTCTTTGAAATCCGCTGGCGTCAGTTCCTTATAAGCTGGAGGCGTCGCCACTGGCGGCGTCTTATACTTCGGCGCTTTGTCGCACCCCTTGAGTAAAATCAAACAAAGAACTGAAACCGCCAAAGTTTTGTAGTGAACCGACATCTTGCTTAGCTCTCCTGTGACGCTGGCTTCAATTTGCTTTTTCCCTGCCACGCCAGACGTAGACGATCGAGGTACAGGTAAACAACCGGAGTGGTATAGAGGGTAAGCATCTGACTCACAATCAAGCCGCCAACGATGGCAATACCCAGCGGTCTTCTCAACTCCGATCCCGTCCCCGTGCCCAAAGCTAGCGGCAACGCGCCGAGTAAGGCCGCGGCAGTGGTCATCAAGATCGGTCGAAATCGTAGGAGGCACGCCTGGTAAATTGCCTCGCGTGAGCTCTTCCCTTCACCGCGTTCGGCGGCCAGGGCGAAATCGATCATCATGATCGCGTTCTTCTTCACAATGCCGATCAACAGAATGATGCCGATCAAGGCGATCACGCTGAGGTCCATATGGGCCAGCAAAAGCGCCAGTACTGCGCCCACACCAGCCGATGGCAACGTAGATAAGATAGTGATCGGGTGGATGTAACTTTCGTAGAGAATCCCCAGCACGATGTAGACCGCTAAGAGAGCAGTGATAATCAAGAAAGGTTCCGAGGCCAGTGAGGATTGATAGGCCTGGGCCGTCCCCGAAAAGCTACCCCGAATTGTTGCGGGCAGGCCGATACTCTCTTCCATCTGATTGATGGCCTGCACCGCGTTACTCAGCGCTACTCCCGGAGCCAGGTTGAACGACAAAGTCACCGAAGGAAACTGCCCCTGGTGGGCCACTGTAAGGGGGGCTGTAGTCGGTTCGTAATGAGCAATTGCGCTGAGGGGAACGATACCACCCGAACTCGGACGCAAATAGATTTGCTTCAGACCCTCAGGACTCTGCCAGAACTCCGGCGCCACTTCCATAACTACGTGATACTGGTTCAAAGACGTGTACATCGTTGACACCTGGCGTTGGCCAAAGGCGTCGTAGAGAGTGGCGTCGATCATTTGCGGCGTGATTCCCAACCTTGCGGCCGTTTCTCGATCATAAACGAGCCCGGCCTGCAGCCCATTGTTCTGCTGGTCGCTACTAACGTCGGTCAGCGACGGTAACGTTCGCAGATGCTGCAACAAGACCGGTCCCCATTGTTGCAAGTCGTCCAGGTTGTCACTTTGAATCGTGTATTGGTATTGGCCATTGCCTGCTCTGCCTCCGATGCGCAAATCCTGGGTCGCCTGAAGGAACAACGTGGCTCCCTGCACCGAAGTAAGTTGTCGTCGCAAGCGAGCGATGACCTGGTCCGCGCCAACTTTGCGTTCTTCGAGTGGCTTCAGGGAAATAAACATGCGACCGGTATTGGTGGTCGTGCCCCCGCCACTGCCGGTAAAAGCGACCACATTGGCAACTGCCGGGTCAGACTTAACTATGTCGACGAATTCTTTCATGCGCTGCTTCATTGCGTTGAACGACGAATCCTGTGCGCCTTGAATACCACCGGCCAATCGTCCCGTGTCCTGTTGCGGAAAGAATCCCTTGGGCACAATGATGAGCAGGTAAACATTGACGGCAATCGTAATTAGAAGAACACCGAGCACTATCGCTGGATGGCGCAGAACCCAACGCAACGTGTGCTCATAGGTGCGCAGCAGGAAGCCGAAAAACCTCTCGCTAGCCTGGTACAGGCGGCCGTGCTCGTCAGGACGCTGGTGCTTGAGCAGCCAGGAACACATCATCGGCGTCGTAGTTAATGAAACTATCAGCGACATGAGAATCGCCACTGATAAAGTGATCGCAAACTCCCGGAACAAGCGACCAACAATGCCACCCATCAAGAGAATGGGAATGAACACCGCGATCAGCGAAATACTGATTGAAAGCACCGTAAAGCCAATCTCTTTCGCTCCTTGCAATGCTGCTTCCATCGGCCGCATACCACTCTCGACGTGACGCATGATGTTTTCGATCACCACGATGGCGTCGTCCATCACAAAGCCAGTCGAAATCGTTAAGGCCATCAGGGAAAGATTGTCGAGGCTGTACTGGAACAGGTACATCACCCCGAAAGTTCCAATCAGGGCGACCGGAACCACAACCGCCGGTATCAAGGTCGAACGCGGATTACGCAGAAAGATAAATACCACCAGAATTACCAGCGCGATCGAGATGATGAGAGTTCGCTCCACTTCTCTTACTGATGCGCGAATGGTGGTCGTCTGATCTGTTACTACGGTTAAGTCGATGGCGGAAGGAATTGAGGCCTTTACGACCGGCAGTGCTTCTCGCACGCTGTCGACCGTCTCAATGATGTTGGCTCCGGGTTGGCGAAAGAGAATCACCAGCGCACAGGGTTTGCCGTTAGCTAAACCCGCCGAGCGAATGTTTTCCACCGAGTCCTGGACGTTAGCGACGTCTGACAAGCGGATCGCCGCACCATTACTGAAACCTACTACGAGCGGTTTGTAGAACTCCGCCTTCAACAGCTGATCATTGGCCGCCAGGTCAGACGTGGTCGCGTTGCCGGCGATCTGTCCTTTAGCCAGGTTGGCATTTTGTTGGCTGAGCACGCCCCGAACGTCCTCCAGTCCCAAACCGAAGGAGTTCAACTGCGTCGGATTCACATCTACGCGCACCGCCGGCAACGAGCTACCACCGACCACTACCTGGCCCACACCCTGAATTTGCGATAACTTTTGTTGCAGGATGGTCGAGGCGGCATCGTAAAGTTGACCTTGATCGTAAACCGCAGAGGTCAAGGCAATGATCATGATTGGCGCGTCAGCCGGGTTAACTTTTCGGTAGGTGGGATTGTTCGGCAGATTCGCCGGTAGATTGCCGCGCGCCGCATTGATAGCCGCTTGCACATCTCGCGCGGCCGCATCGATATTGCGATTAAGGTCAAACTGGAGCGTTACACTGGTAGAACCGAGGTAGCTGGCCGAGGTCATTTCCGTGACGCCGGCAATATGGCCCAGTTGTCGCTCCAGTGGAGTCGCTACTGAGGAAGCCATTATTTCCGGACTTGCTCCGGGCAGGTTGGCGGAGACTGAAATCGTAGGAAAGTCGATCTGGGGCAGCGGGGAAACTGGAAGTAACCTGAACGCGACTGCACCGGACAGGGCAATTGCGGCAGTCAACAAGGTGGTGGCTACCGGACGCCGGATGAACGGAGA
>DATFRK010000367.1:0-8031 GCA_035263325.1 Pyrinomonadaceae bacterium
ATGCTCTGGCTGGTTGAGGGCGCGACCGAGATACTCGAGTTCCTTCTCCATCAGCAGGCCAGCTGCGCTTTGAGCGACGTGTTTCGTAACGCCCTCAGTTGAAGCGTGGGCGCGATGAGCAGCGCCGAAGGCGTCGTTGACATAAAGGTCACACAGTTCAGCGAGTTGCCGAGCGGAACCGTCCTCGTTCTTCTCTTCTTCCTGGTGGAAACGCAGGTTTTCGAGCAACAACACTTCGCCGTCTTTTAGTGCCGCAACTTTCTTCTTTACCTCTTCACCAACGCAGTCGTCAGCAAACGCGACTGGCTTACCAAGCAGTTGGGCCAGGTGTTCTGCGACTGGGCGCAGACTGTACTTGTCGATGCGTTGTCCTTTTGGTCGACCGAGATGCGAAGCAAGAATCACGCGCGCCCCGTGGTCCAACGCGTATTGAATGGTTGGGAGTGATGCGCGAATGCGGGTATCGTCGTCAACTTTGCCGTCTTTTAGGGGCACGTTGAAGTCCACGCGGATGAAGACTCGCTTACCGCTGAGGTCGAGGTCTTTGATGGAGAGTTTAGACATGGGGTCAGTGGTCAGGTGGTCAGTGGTCAGGTGGTCAGTAGTCGGATCTTTATATAGGACCTATTCAACCGATAAGACCTATTCTACTGACTACTAACCACTGACAAAGAACAAAGGCCAAAGGCCGAGATCAAAGGCCCTGCTTACATTCCCTTCCCGGCGATGTACTTGATCAGATCCCGTACGCGGCAAGAGTAACCCCACTCGTTGTCATACCAGGAAAGCACCTTCAACATTCGACCGCCAATGACCTTTGTGTATTCAGCGTCAACGATGGAAGAGTTCGAGTTTCGTTTGAAATCAATCGACACCAGTGGCTCTTCACTAAATGCCAGGATCCCATTCAATTCTTCATTGGCCGCATCTTTGAACGCGCGGTTCACTTCTTCCGCCGTAACTTCCTTCTCCAAATCCATCACCACATCGACCAAAGAGACATTAGGTGTCGGCACACGCACTGAGATTCCGTCAAACTTGCCCTTCAGTTCTGGCAACACCAACGCCACGGCTTTCGCCGCTCCGGTCGAGGTGGGAATCATCGAAAGATTCGCAGCTCGCGCACGCCTCATATCCTTGTGCGGCAGATCCAACAACTGCTGATCGTTGGTGTACGAGTGAATAGTCGTCATCTGAGCTGAACGGATGCCAAACTTTTCGTGAACCACTTTCGCTACCGGCGCCAGGCAGTTAGTAGTGCACGAAGCGTTGGAAATGATGTGATGCGAGGCAGGATCGTACTTATCTTCGTTAACACCCAGCACAATGGTGATGTCCTCGTTCTTAGCCGGTGCTGAGATGATGACTTTCTTTACCGGGCCGCGCAGGTGTTTCTTTGCGTCCTCAGCCTTGGTAAAGAGACCGGTGGACTCAATCACAATCTCCGCACCTACCGACTCCCAATCGATCGCTGCGGGGTCGCGCTGGGAGAACACCCGAAACTCGTCGCCTTCAACACGGATTCCGTTATCAGTGGAAGTAATCTCATGATCGAGGTTGCCAAGGACGGAGTCGTATTTCAATAGATGAGCTAATGTTTTTGTATCAGTAAGATCGTTTACGGCAACGAAATTAATGTCCTTGTCGCCAATTGATGTGCGCAGGATATTTCTGCCAATGCGACCGAATCCGTTGATGCCAACCTTGACTGCCATTTCTGAGCTTCCTCCTAAAGTGGGCGAGCAAACCTGAGTGTTTGTCGCGATTGTGGGACAGATCTTGTCGCGATTGTGGGACTAGTGAAGCCCGGGTGGAACAAGGTCAGACTGCAGCCTGCAAAAAAATTCACGCGGCCTCCGCCCAAGCGCTAATAACCCTTGATCGCGGTCGTATTAGTAACAAAGTGCGTGTTCGCAAAAGAAAAGCAAGATTATGCGGCGCATCAGAGGCTGTCAAGCGACCCGCAAAATCAAGTTTTTGAAACCGGCTTTGCTCCACTGTCGTAGTAAACGCTTGATGCGGTGGACCTTAGTTTGCCAGAATGGGTGAACACCCCGTTACCCTCTAGGCAGTGGGAAGTCAAGAAATAACCTTTTAAGGAGCTGTTGGTCTGATGCTTATTATCAAGTCTCGTATTTTAACTGTGTCTATTGCTCTCTCCGGTCTGCTCGCGTTCGCAGGCACGTCGCTGGCACAAACGCCAGCTCCGTCGCCGACACCGCGAAGAATTCCTGATGCCTCGCGACCACCAGGACAGGAGCAACTACCGGAGTCCGCTCGGCCGAACCCTAACCCGCAGGCTCCGCCGGGCGCACCGCAAACAAATCCGGCGACTCCACCAGGAACCCAGGGAGCGCCCACCGCGTCGCCAACACCTGTCACCGCTCCCGGCGCCGTTCCGCAAGCAGCTCCAGGCGCAGTTTCCACCGAGCCAGGCCAGGAACCGCGCGAGCCTGTCATCCCGCCATTTCAACCGCGACCGTTGCCACCACTTCCGAGTCTGAACCGGCTAGGTGTTAGTGGCGAAGCAATGCCGCTCTCGTTGAACGACGCGATCAAGAAGGCGCTGGAGAATAACAACGACATCGAAGTGGCGCGCGACGACGTGAAGTTTGCCGAGACGCAACTGCGGTCGCTCGAAGGCATCTTCGATCCCGTGTTTTCGATTACGCCAACGTACGACAAAAGAATTTCACCACAACAAAGCTCGTTGGGTGGTGGCGCCGTAAGTGGAACAACTAGCAGCACCACTTGGTCATGGAGCCCGGGCGTCACCAAGCAGTTTGGCACAGGTGGAGGAAACTACTTTGTGCAATTCGCTAACTCCCACACCAATACGAGCAACAGTTTCAGCTTACTGAATCCGTTCTACTCGTCAAATCTGTCGTTGAACTTTACGCAGCCACTGCTGCGGAATCGCTCAATTGACAATAACCGCCGGCAAATTCGAATCCAGCGCAAGCGCCTTGATCAGTCTGACGCTGATTTTCGCAACCGGACCATTCAAATAATCTCCCAGGTACAACAGGCCTATTGGGAACTCGTGTTTGCCCTGCGCGATCAGCAGAACCAGCTCGCGAACTTGAATTTGTCGCGAGAGAATCTGAAGAATGTTGAGGCGCAGATTGCCGCCGGCGCTAAGGCGCCACTCGAGAGAGCAGAAGTGCAAACCGAATTAGCAAATCGTGAATCCACTCTGTTGGTTGCGGTGCAGAGTGTGGCCATCGCGGAAAACAATCTGAAGACTTTGATCTTAAAGGATCCGACTTCGCCTGATTGGTCGGCCCAACTTACCCCAACCGACACGCCAAAGATCGACACTACGCCGGTAAACCTCGACGATGCTTTGAAAGCTGCTCGGGAGAATCGTCCGGAACTGCAACGGCTCAGATTGCAGAACGACATCAACGCTATCGATCTTCAGTACTTCAAGAATCAAACAAAGCCACAGATCGATTTGACCGGAACGGTCGCGCTGACAGGCCTGGCAGGTAAAGATGTCTCGGCTCTCATCTCCTCCGGCTCAGGCTTGGTTCCCTTGATTTCGGGTGATCCGAACCTCAATGCTAATGCGTTCTTGCTGCAACAGATCCGGAATATTCAGATCGCTCAAGGACTTCCGGTGGCTGTAGTGCCACAGGTTCCGGTTACCATCAATACACCGAATTCGTTTCTGGTTGGTGGCTACGGTCAGACTCTAAGCAACTTGTTTGGCGGCAAGACCCGCAACGTTACCGTTGGTGTGGCGATCTCATTGCCTTTCCACAACACGACGGCCGAGGCAAATCTAGCAGGAGCCAGAATTCAGAAGGAGCAATTGACAGCGACAATGCGTTCGCAGGAACAGGTTATCGAAGTGGACGTCAGGAATTCGGCTCAGGCAGTCGAGACCGCGCGGCATCGCGTGTTATCCGCTCGTGAGGCGCGGGTCAACGCCGAGATGCAACTCGAAGGCGAGCAAAGACTCTACCAGGTAGGTCGCTCAACTACGTTCCTTCTGTTCCAACGAGAGAACACTCTGACGAATGCGCGTGCTTCTGAATTGAGAGCGGAAACTGACTACAACAAAGCGTTGGCAGATTTACAGAGAGCCACGTCGACTACGTTGCGTGCTAACAACGTGGTAGTCGATTCTCCTAGTTCACTGAAGTAGGTCTATAAGGAATCTTCAGCGGTAGCGACCGGTAATCCCCACTCAACTCAGTCGAGCAAGGCTTGGGTGAGTGGGAGTTACCGGTCGCTATTGCGTGTGGGTTTATAGTTTACTGTGCTACGGTCGACGGTCGGGGTTATCTATGAGTTGAGTAGGGATTGCCGGTCGCTGCCGCTTCCGGTTCTCTATTATGAAGATCACAGCCACAATCATTACCTTCAATGAAGCGGCCAACATTGCCGATGCTTGTAAGTCGGTGTCGTGGGCTGATGAACTGGTGGTAGTTGATTCCGAGTCTACTGACGACACGAGAGAAATCGCCGCCCGGCACGGCGCGAAAATCATCGTCCGACCCTGGCCGGGCTTCGCCGCGCAAAAGCAGTTTGCGGTCGATCAGGCTAGCCATGAATGGATCTTTAGTCTCGACGCCGACGAACGCGTCTCCGCTGAACTCCAGCCAGCGATCGCTTCACTGAAGTCTGGTGACGTGGCCCAACTTGCTGACGGCTACATGATCGCTCGCCGTTCGTTTTACATGGACCGGTGGATCCGAGGTGGCGGTTGGTATCCCGACCGGCAGTTGCGACTATTCAAAAGGACTCGTGGCGCCTGGAACACTCGTCACGTCCATGAGGCAGTAAAGATGGAGCCGGGATCGCGCATTGAGCTGCTGCGCGGTGATCTGCTGCATTACACGGGACAAGACGCCTCCTATCATCACCGCATGATCGGAGAAAGATATGCACCCCTTTCAGCCAGGCAAATGTTCGAGGATGGGGCGCGCACTTCGACCCTGGGAGTGGCCACGGCCGGGCCTGCAGCCTTCATTCGCAGTTTGATTTTGAAGGGTGGCTTTCGCGATGGCTTTGCGGGCTTGAGTATCGCCAACTTCGCGGCCCACCACGCGTTCCTGAAGCATTTGTTGTTGTGGGAAATGCAAAAAGCACATGGCAACAATAAGGGTTCCGCGCGGGAGTAAATTTTTGTTCATGGAATCATCAGGCAAGCTACAATAGCCGTAGCATGGATGCCTCCCTCTTACTGGCGTCGCCAGATTCGCTTCCAATCCAACCAGTTTTCCTTTACCTCGTCGCCGGAGTTTTCGGTGCGGTGATTGGCAGTTTCCTCAATGTCGTCGTGCACCGGTTGCCGCGCGAGGAATCAATTGTTTTCCCAAACTCGCGCTGTCCTTCCTGTGGGGTCGCAATCGCCTTCTACGACAACATTCCCATTGTGAGTTACGTTGCGCTGCGCGGCAGATGTCGCGCGTGCAAGGCCGGGATCTCGCCGCGCTACCCGGCAGTCGAGTTGCTAACAGCGCTACTTTTCATTGCGGTGGCCTGGCACGATGGCTGGTCGGCAGCGCTGCCATTTGATCTTGTCTTTGCCGGAGCAATGGTGGCCCTCGTTTTCATCGACGCCGAGCACATGATCTTGCCAAATGCGATTACTTATCCCGGCATCGTCTTCGCGGCAGTTGCGCGAGTGGCCATACCCTACTTGACCGGGACCCCACACTTCGACGATCTAGGACCATTAATGCATGGCACATTGGCAGGCTTACCGCTCTGGTTGGCCTCACTAATCGGCGCTCTTATCGGAGCGTTGATAGGAGGCGGTTCACTGTGGTTGATGGGTTGGACCTGGGAAAAACTTCGCGGCATTGAGGCCATGGGCCTGGGCGATGTGAAGATGATGTTTATGGTGGGCGCGTACCTCGGCTGGCGCTTAACGATTCTAACAATCTTTCTGGGAGTGCTTTCAGGTTCGGTAATTGGCATTCTCCTGATGCTGCGGCAGGGAAAGCGAAACATGCAGTTGTTGCTTCCCTTTGGCGTGTTTCTCGGATTGGGAGCCATCACCGCGTTGCTCGTGGGCCAGCGGATCGTGGAGTGGTACGCAGGACAGTTCAGGTGATTTTCGATTGTTGATTGCCGATTGCCGATTGGTCCGTTTCCACCGATCGACCTTTCACTGCGCGGTTTGTGGGGCCACGATTCACATTGAAGTGAGTTAGATCCATCAGCTCGCCTGAATAGCAGCTGTGGATCAATATTATGATTTCCAATCTACGACCAATCGGCAATAGGCAATCAGCAATCGACAATCGCTATGGTTCGTGCTAAGCGCTACCAATTCGGTCTCATCCTCCTTGCCGGTCTTTTCCTCCTCGCAGCGATCTTCGCAATATTCCTTTACACCATCACTCCGGAAACGCCTGCTGCCCGTGGTCCAATTCTGCTCGCTTCGTTCATGGCGATTCTGATTGGCAGCCTGCTGGGCATCCTGTTCCTGCTGCGTTGGCTACTCCGCCCTTACCGGCAACTGGTTGGCGAAGCCGAACGCGCCTCGGTGGCGGCGTCGATAGTAAGGTCAAAGGACGAAGCAGAGTTTGTGCTGGAAACCTTTCAGTCAGTGGTGGGCCAACTACAAGAACAACGCCGAGAACTAGAACATCTCAGCGCCCAGGCAAGCGAACGGGCCAGCTCCGCAGAAAAGTTTAGCGAACGCATCGTCGCCAGTTTGCCTTCGGGCTTGATCGCTTTTGATAGTAATGGCCGCTCAATGGTCATCAATGGACCAGGACAGACTTTGTTAGCGATCGAGGGTAAGGCGCTCGGCGAAACATATAAGACGTTGCTCCAGAGTAATGAGCAACTTTCCGCCCTGGTGGCGGACTGTCTCGAAAAAGGCACACTTTACCGGCGCGCTGAAATTGTCACCACTGATGATACGGGTCGTACAAAACGTCTTGGAGCAACCATCGCCCCGGTCGACTTGCCACGCGATGGGAGCAAGGCTGGTCCGCCCGCAGTCCCACACGGTGTCTTATGCCTTTTGACTGACATCACTGAAGTGTCCGAACTGAGAGAGCAGGTGGCGCTCAAGCATAACCTTGAAAGTCTTGGTGAGATGTCCGCCGGTTTGGCCCACGAGTTCAAGAACGCAGTGGCCGCTCTGCATGGCTATGTGCAACTGCTACAGAACCTCGAATTGAATGAGAAAGGCAAGGTGGCGGCAGATTCCCTGTTGAATGAGGTGCGCAGCCTCTCGGAAATGGTTACGGCGTTTCTGAATTTCGCCAGGCCAAATCCGCTACAACTGGAAGAGGTGAACATTGCGGACCTAATTGCGGAATGTGCAACTGAGTTGCGGCCGCTGTTCCAGGAACTGAAGGTCAATTTGATCATCAATCGCGACGGTAGCGAGAGCCTGGTAATCGGAGCTGACGAACGAATGCTGCGCCAGGCCTTACTTAATCTGCTGCGCAACGCGGCCGAAGCGATTCCGCAAGACAAGATTGAACGAACGGTTGACGTGAGCGTTACAGCTGATCGGGATCTTACTGGTAGATCGTGGGCTGTGGTTGAAGTTAGGGACACTGGCGCAGGAATTCCACCGGCGCAACTGCAGAAGATCTTCATCCCTTTCTTCACCACCAAGGCTAAGGGTCATGGGATTGGTCTCGCGCTGGCCCACAGGGTTATTGCGCAGCATAGTGGCTCGCTTACTGCGACTAATTGCCCTGGGGGCGGCGCTGCGTTCACGATCAAGCTCCCGATCGAGAAGAGCAGTGGGTAGCAAGCATGCAGTTGGTAGTTGGCAGTTGGCACAATACCACCAACGGCAGTTGGTGGATGCTTCAAGTCCTTTCTACAAGCGCGACAACCCCGCAGACAAATACCACCAACGGCAGTTGGTGGATAGTTCAAGTCCTCGCTAAAGCTCGGATCCCAATGCTATGAGATGAGAATGTTTGCTTGTAGAAAGGATCTGAACAATCCACCAACTGCCGTTGGAGGGATTCGGGATTTCATTAGCCTAATTACTGCCCACAGAGTTATAGTCATCTGCCGTCAACAACTCATTCAGGAGGA
>DATFRK010000368.1:0-2996 GCA_035263325.1 Pyrinomonadaceae bacterium
AACACGGCGCCGGATAAGACGCTCGTTGCGATCGAAGGCGCTGCGAGCGACGTGAAGGTAAGCGAGACTGCCGGCGTGTTGTCGCGTTCTCCTGAGATTACGGCGACTGTGTTGAATCCCGACGAAGCCGCGCAAGCGTTGCGAAGCGGAAAGGTGTCGATCGTCGTCAAACCTGAGAACGACTCGTTCGCATACCGTTTCGATCCAACCCGACCGGAGAGTCGCACGGCGCGACTTTTAGTCGACGACGTTTTGCAAAGAGGGAAAGGCCGCGCCGATGTCGTGAACGCTGGTGAAGTGAAGATCACTGAGCCGGGCGCTCGTTACGTCGACTTTCTGGTGCCGGGTCTAATCGGCATGAATCTAATGGGCAGTGGTTTGTGGGGCTTAGGTTTTACGGTTGTGATTGCCCGCTCACGCAAACTGCTAAAACGTTTTGCGGCCACACCGATGCGGCGCTCACACTACCTGCTCTCATTCATGCTCTCGCGGCTAGTCTTCCTGGTGCTGGAAGTTGCAGCAGTGGTGGTGTTCGCGTGGCTGGTGTTTGGTTTTACAGTGCGCGGGTCTTGGCTGAGTCTTGCCCTCGTTACCTTGCTCGGCGGCTTCACTTTTTCCGGTATTGGTCTACTCGTCGCTGCTCGACCTGAGACGATCGAAGGAGTGTCCGGACTAATGAACTTTATTATGCTGCCCATGTGGTTGCTTTCCGGCACCTTCTTCTCCTCGGAGAGGTTTCCCCAGGTCTTCCAGCCATTTATCAAGGCCTTACCACTAACCGCACTCAACACTGTGCTACGAGCAGTGATGAACGAAGGCGCGTCGCTTTCGGCCAACTGGATTCCCGTGACCATCTTGCTGGCTTGGTGTTTCCTTAGCTTCGTTGTGGCGCTCAAGATTTTTAAATGGCAATAGGCGAGGCTACTCACAAACGATTCTTATTAAACTTATCTAGAGCTGCGAATTGGCGTGAGGTGGTCCGATACTCACGCTTGCTGCGATCCCAGGTATAGAGAGCTTGATAAGTTCTAACGTACCCACGGGTCGGATGATCACAGTCCTGCGAGTCCGCATCCTTCTTCACCTTTACCGTGACCATGATGTTTGGGTAACTGGTATTTCCTGGGAGCACCCGAAATGAAGGTGTCTGGGTAAACGTCGCGCCACACCCTTGAGTGTCGAAAAGAAAGATACCGGTGATTGTTTCGATACGATCGTGGTTCAGAAACAAGACGCTGAGATCGTTATAACTCTCGCCGGCATTCGAATGCGAACTGTTCACCACGAATGCATCGTTGTCGGCGGTCAAAGGAAACAGTGAGGGATTTTGATAAAAGCCAGAGAAGCGATCAGTCTTCACATCCATAACATCCAGCAGTTTAATTGCGGGTTGGATCGTGAATGCGGCGACGATGTCTGCCTCACCTTCGTAGTTAGTGCCCTGGTTCGCATCCTCGGCCGATACGCTAAGTTCCAGTAATAGCACTTGCCTGCCGTCGCTCTTTATCCAGCGCGATTGGAAACTATCCAGCTTGATATCGCTTTCCAGGGCCGCCGGCGGAGTGGCTTCTGACAGGTGTTTGAAGGGAATTGTTTTGTGAGCGATAGCTATATCGGCGTCTTTGGGATCGAGGTGTAAGTCAGGAAGGATTCTGCGAATCAGCTCCAGGTAGCTTGTCTTGGTGCCTGCTACAGTGGAACTGAGATCGCTGGCGAAAAGTAGTTTACTCTCCTTACTGTTTGTTTGGGCCAACCCGCTAAGCGGTACAAGCAGGAGAAGAAATAGTTGGACAAGTAGCCTCGCGTATCTGGTCATCCGACCATCATAGGATGATCTGCAGCGGGTAATAAAGCTCTGCCGCCTGCGTGCACCACTACTAATTTGTTTGAGGACGGCCACAAAGGGCCACCCCTACAATGTCACACCTGGCGCTTCCTTTCTCTTGCTAACTCCTATGTCAAACTGCCATCAATCCAGTTGGCGACAATCGCCGGCAAATCGCATCACCAGACCACTGAATCCTCTCTTTTCGTCAAATTGCACGAGGGTAAATTCGTTCTCAGCGGCTATAATCAACGGCCAAACGTGAGGGTATTGGACCTCATCAACCAGACCACATGGCAGACTCCCTCGAAGATATCACGGGTTTGCTGCTCGATTGGGGCAAAGGCGATAAATCTGCCCTTGATCGTGTGATCCCGCTGGTCTATGCAGAGCTCAGGCGACTGGCCCACCGCCAGATGCGCGGCGAGCGAACTGGCGATACATTCCAGACCACCGCCCTGGTCCATGAGGCATATGTTCGCCTGGTGGACTACGAACGAATTCAACCACGCGATCGAGCGCATTTCCTCGCCATTGCCTCGCAGGCGATGCGCCGGATCCTGATTGAGCGGGCGCGCAGTCGTAACGCAACTAAGCGAGGAAGTGGCGGGCAAAAGGTCTCGCTTGATGAAGTCGCGGATATCTCCGCCGAGCGGGCGGCGGAGTTGATTGCCCTTGATGACGCCCTCACGACCCTCTCGAGCTTTGACCCGCGTAAAGCGCAGATCGTAGAACTGAAATACTTCGGGGGGTTGACTATTGAGGAAACTGCCGAAGCACTGGAGATCTCCACCCCTACCGTCGAACGGGAATGGAGTACGGCAAAGATTTGGCTGCACCGCGAAATCAAAGGATGACATTGATTCACTCTTCATCAGCATGACTCCTGAACGCTGGCGACAGATTGAGCAGTTACTGCATGCGTCCCTTGAGTGCGCACCGGCTGATCGCATCGCCTTTCTGGAGCGTGAGTGTGGCGGCGACCTTGAACTTTGTGAAGAACTCAAATCGTTGCTGTCGTCAGCACAACAGGCGAACTCGTTCCTTGAAGCGGGTCCGCCTGAAGCTGTGGGGTTTTCGCGAGAAGGTGATTTCGCTGGCTCCCTGGCCGGACACGCGTTTGGCCCCTTCTCGATCGAGAAGTTGATTGGCGTTGGGGGCATGGGAGAGG
>DATFRK010000369.1:0-5080 GCA_035263325.1 Pyrinomonadaceae bacterium
CTGCGCAGCACCGGTTTAGCTGAAGATGAGTTTCTCGCCGCGCTAGTCACGGCAGTGACAGGTGCAGCGCCTCCCGGTCGAACACCAACTCCATAATCCGAGGGGGCTGAAGTATTACTTGAGGCCCGGTTTGCTTCCTCCCTCAGAAAGCACTTTAAGAAAAATAGACTCACTTCATGATTAACGATCCATTCCACTTACAAGAGGCAGCCTCCCAACAAAAAGAGTCCGGAAAGCGAATGATGTTGGGGGTGGTTTGTGCGGTTGCGCTTACAGCGATTCTCTTGGCGGGTTATGCTTTCATGCGTAAACGTCACGCGCAGCAACAAGCCCAATTGATCGCAGCTGCTGCCACTCCGATTCCTGACACTGGCCCAAAAGGTCCGCCACTAGTTCACGTAATGATTGATGAACCAACGCTGGAAAAAGGGACCACCGTCATTGGCGGCAGTGTGAAGAACATTTCGGATCGCGAGTTAACGGGTCTTTCCGTTGCGCTCGAGTTGCGCAAACGAAAGGACGGGACAACTGAGTCGACCCTGGTTTCAGTAAAGCCAGGGCAACTGCAGCCGCAACAAGAAGGCCAGTACTCCCTGCGAGTGCCGTCCCAGAACTATGGCTCGATTCGTTTCGTCGGCATGAAAGCAGACCCACAATCAGCCTTGATTGCTTATAGCTCATCGCCTGGCAAGAAACGACCGCTGGAAAAGATTGAACCACGAACGGTGATCGTCAAGCCGTCGGGTAAGAAGGGCGAGTTCATTAATACGCCCGACAATCCGGTGCGCGTTCCTTAGTGGCTACCTGTGGTTACTCGATAAATTTCTCAAGTGAAGTCTTAAAGGTCGGCGTGCCGAGAGTTAAGGTGATCTGTGAGATAGCGGTGACGGGATCTTGCTCGGCTCAGGTGATCCGTTAAGTGTTTGTCAGACCTAGTTGAGGGAACGACTTGGTTGGGTTAGCATTAGTTCAGTAGCAAACCTTCCGGTTGATCGTCAGGAATAAATGCAAGGAAGCAAACAGGCAAGACGCATAATCACGTTCGTCGTCCTAGTCGGTGCGCTTGTCTTGTTCTCACCTCATTCGCTATTTGCTCAAGCTGCTCCGAAGCCCACGCCCACTCCGGTTCGCCCTGATGGGATGAATCCCGACAAGGGATCATCTTCGGATAGCACCTCGCCGTTAAGCAGTTTTGAAGAAGAGATTCGTGCGAAGCGAGAAATAAAACTGGCGGAGAAGGAACATCAGGACAATCTGAATCGCGCTCGTGAGATCTTGCAGCTTGGCAAAGAACTGCATGACGGCTTAAAGACTCGTTCTCTGCTTCAGCGGGACGATATTAAGAAGGTGGACCGTCTCGAAAAACTAACCAAGAAGGTCCGAGGGGAAGCAGGTGGTGAAGACGGCGAGATCCACCTGGTGAATAGACCAGTAGACCTGGACTCAACCGTAACAAGAATCTGCGAGATGACGGAATCGCTGTCAAAAAATGTCGAGAATACTCCCAGACAAGTGGTTTCCGCTGTCGTTATTGATAATGCTAATGTAATACTTGAACTCATTAGGATCCTACGAGGCTTCGGCCGCCCGCCTGCACCATGAGCTCAATTAATTTATCCGCGCAAGTCTCATTGAACAGAACCGCCTGGCTCGTCGTCATCCTGGTTCTTTCTTTCTACACGGCTGCCGCACAGGACGACGATGTTGTGCGCACGAACACTGAACTCGTGGTCCTGAACGTGACCGTAACCGATAAAGCTGGTCAATACGTTAAGGCGCTACGCAAATCTGATTTCACAGTCTTCGAGGATGGCAAGGAGGTCGATGCCAGGACTATCGCCAGTTTCTCACTGCAGGACTCACCTTATGCGTCAGTAGTGTTACTTGACAGTTCAGGAAGCATGGAGGAGCGCTTCTCTTTGGCGCGCTCGGCAGCGATCAGATTTCTTGATGGGTTGCGCGATGAAGACGTGGCGGCTGTTTATCGTTTCGACTCGAAGGTCGAGCGAATTCAGGACTTCTCTGGTGGACGCGATCTGGCGCCGATTGGTTACGCAGTGCGCGCCAAGGGAATGACAACACTAAACGATGCGATCGTTGAGGCAGCGAAGGTGCTTGCCGATCGGCCGGAAAAGAGAAAAGCAATCGTCATTCTCTCAGATGGAATGGATACTTTCAGTAAGGCATCGGCTAACAAAGCAGTGGAAAGCGCGTTGGCTGTGGGCGCCAGTATTTACGCTGTCGACATGTCCTCGATCGACATGCCTGGTGGTAATCGACAAAGTTCAGGCGCACTAAAAAGTTTTGCGGAAAAAACTGGCGGCCGGTTTGTGGCTACTCCGGGAGGACAAGCGTTGCGCGATGCCTTCACGGGTATCGCTGATGAGTTGGGCCATCAATACACGCTCGCTTACCGACCAACCAACCAATCGCGTGATGGAAAATGGCGTACCCTCGAAGTGCGAGTGAAACGTGAGGATTTGGTGGTGCGCACCCGCAAGGGCTACCGCGCACCAAAAAACTGAGCGGCATTAACGACTGGTCTTCGTGAGCGACTTTTCGCGGTGTCGTTCAAAGGCGAGATTAATTAGATTTTCCAGCACCTGCGGAAACGACATTCCCGACGCTTCCCACATCTTTGGATATCCCGAGACCTCAGTTAAACCGGGCATCGTGTTCAACTCATTAATGAAGAGTTGCTTGTCGCGACGCCGCAGAAAGAAATCAACCCGCGCCAGTCCCGATCCGTCGACTGCCTGAAAAGCTTTCACCGCCATCTTTTGAATCTTCGTGGTCAATGCTTTTGACAACGGGGCCGGCACGACGAAGCTTACGCGGCCGGTGTTTGCGTACTTCTCCGTGTAATCCAGGAACCGGGCACTCTCCTCATAGATAACGTACTCACCCGGCAAACTAGCTTGAGGTTCATCATTACCCAGAATGGCGCATTCGATCTCGCGCGCTTCAACTTCTTCTTCAACTATTACCTTGCGATCGTATTCGGCGGCCAGCTCGATGGCCGTTTCCAGCGAGTGTCGATCTGTCGCTCGTGATACCCCAACCGAAGATCCCAGGTTCGCCGGTTTCACAAAGCAGGGCAGCCCAATCTGACTCATGATTCTCCGGACTACACTCGAAGGATCCGACTTCCAGTGCGAACGCAGAAACCAGACATGTTTGCATATGGGCAAGCCCGCCTGCGCGAATAGTGCCTTCATTGTGACTTTGTCCATGCCACATGATGACCCCAGCACGCCGCAGCCAACGTAAGGCACGTCCGCCATTTCCAACAGGCCTTGAATGGTTCCGTCTTCACCATATGGTCCATGAAGCGCGGGAAAGACTACGTCAATCTTTTCCGCCGTGACTGAATGTGAGTTGCGCTCGAGTGAGATAAGTCCTTTATGAGATGGGTCACCGAGGATCGCCACTTGACCGGTAACATTATGTGCAGAACCTAATAACGACTGAACCGGTGCTGGTAATAGTTGCACCGCCTCCGCAGGCGGAAGCCACTTCCCTTCCTCATTGATCGCTATTGGCAGAACCTCGAATTTCTTACGATCGATGGCTTCGATAATTGCTCTGGCGGAGCGAATAGAAACCTCGTGTTCTCCTGATCGTCCTCCGAATACTACCCCCACGCGCAGTTTTTTAGGCACTCTCAGTTTCCACCTTAGTTAAAGTATTGTCTTACCTAGTGCTGACAGAATTAACTCCACACCCAGTTCAGCGGTCTTATTGTTTACGTCGAGAGCGGTATTTATTTCTACGACTTCCAGCGAACGCATCCCGCCAGCCTCGGCTATTTTCTCCATACCCAGATGCGCTTCCCTGTAGGTCAACCCACCGCGCACAAGCGTACCTGAGCCGGGTGCGTCACCGGGATCCAACGCGTCAACGTCGAAAGTGACTGCATAACCTCCAGTAGCACTTGAAGCAATCGCAATCGCCTCATCCATGCAAGCGGCCATGCCTCGTTCGTCTATTTCTCGCATGGTGAAGAAGCGCATGCCTAGTTGGCGGATGAGCTCACGTTCGCCTGCGTCGATATCACGCGCGCCGACATGGGCGCAGAGAGTGGGATCCAGTTTAGGTGTAAATCCTGCGACGTTGGTGAGTTCCGGAGCCCCGTAGCCTAGCAAAACGGCCAAAGGCATCCCATGGATGTTACCCGAGGGAGTTGTTTCCGGTGTATTCATATCCGCGTGAGCGTCAAACCAGATCAGGCCCAGGCTTTGCTCTCGCTTACTTGTATATGCTGCCACACCTGCGACTGAGCCGATGGCGATCGAGTGATCACCTCCGAGCACTAAGGGGAGCTCGCCGGCATTCAGAATCTCTTCCACGTGAACGGCGACTTGTTCACAGGCAGAACTGATTTGCTGCACATACTTGAGCTTGTCATTGGCTTCAGGAATTACTTGAGGACGTTCAAGGCGCAGATCGCCGAGGTCTTTGACGGTGTAACCCAACCGCGTGATTCTTTGATTGAGTCGGGCCACGCGCAAGGCTGCAGGTCCCATGTCAACACCCGCCATACTGGCACCGTAGCCCAGGGGCACACCGAGTATGCTTACCGATTTTCCCGGATCAGTAGTTGGACCTGCGTGCTCTTGTACCTTGTCAGCGACTAACGACATGGAGCACCTACCCGCCGAGATTAATATTAAATCCGCCACTACCGCCCGACTGTGAGGGGAAGAACGGCTTGAGTAAACCAGCGAGGGCGGCCAGGTTGCGAGTTTGAATCAAGAGTTCGCCCGGACCGGTAAACTCCGCAACGATTCCTTCTCCACTCATCATGCTCTTGAAAAAGCCCGAGGCGGCTTTGCGGAGCGTGTACTGTGTCGTGCCTTCCCAGGCTACGAGATGACCAGTGTCCACAACGTAACGTTCACCGGGCTGTAGGCGCTTGCGATGGATAGCTCCGAACGATGACACCAAAAGCAATCCCTGCCCTTGGACCAGCAAAACAAAAAGACCTTCACCGGCAAAGAAGGATTTGGCGCCGCCCCACTTAGTGTCGACGGTCAGTCCGGCATCGCCGGCCAGATACGAACTCGACTGCACAAAGAAG
>DATFRK010000370.1:0-5323 GCA_035263325.1 Pyrinomonadaceae bacterium
GTCGACACGTTTGCGGTAGTTCTCGAAATCGGCCTGACGCCGAGCGAGTTTATCTTTGAGCTCAGCGTTTTCGGCTTCAACCCTCTTCAATTCCGATCTGGTAGCCACTAACTCGGCGGTGACCGGACCGCCTGGAACCGCTTCGATGTCGGGTGTCTGCGCTGGTCGGGTTAGATCATCCTCAAGCGCCGCAGGCAGTTCCAGATCCTCAGATGAATCTGGATCTTCCCTGTCGTCTGAAAACGCATCGTCATTCCGATCTTCATCGACGAACCTGATTGGGATACGGTTCCGTTGGTTGTCTTTATTTTCCGGTGCCATTAGGAAGGACTGAAATCTCTGCTTGCAATCAAGATGCGATTTGCTCACTTAAACGCTGTTCGATCAACCGTGCCATGTAGTTTACCATAGCCATGATCCGCGCATATTCAATTCTCATGGGCCCTACGACGCCTAAAGTGCCCGCGCTGTCGTTAGATCCTACTCGGTATGAGGTGGTAATAATCGCGCAGTTACGCAGTGAGCTGGCTGGATGCTCACGACCGATGACGACGTGTACATCGCCCATGCCGCTGTAGCTTTCCTGGCTGATGCATTCATTCAAGATCTTAATCAACCGGGATTTCTCTTCGAAGGTTCTAAACAATTCACGCATGCGCTCCACATCTACGAAGTCCGGTTTAGTGAGAATATTTGACGCTCCATCAACGTAGACGTCCGCACCGCTTTCCTCTTCGCCTGCCAGGCTGCGTTCACAAAGCAAGGCTGCGTTACGGAGCAGGCGATCGTAAAGCGCCTTTTCCTCTTTCATCAGCTCGACGATCTCCGCCCGGATAGCGACAAGACTTTTGCCGCTAAACTCGCTGTTGAGATATCGCGAAGTTCGATCCAGTTCATCCTGGGTAAGATTATCAGTCGCGCGAATCACCTTGTTATGGATGATGTTGGACACGGAAACGAGAATGACCAGGATGCGTTGATCTGGCAGTTGCACAAACTCAATGTGCTTCAATCTGTTCTCCGCCAAAGACGGCGAAACCACTATGCCGACGTTCTGAGAGAGGGCCGACAGCACGTGTGAAGCAGTTTCCATCAAGCGATCCGGTGCAGCGCCGGCGTCGATCTCGCTCTGAGAGAAAAGCTGATCAATAGCCTTTAAGTCTCCCCGCGAGAGCCTTGCCTCACCCAACATGTTATCCACGTAGTAGCGGTAACCTTTATCGGTGGGCGTGCGCCCGGCCGACGTATGCGGCTGTTCCACAAAGCCAGGCTCCTCCAAATCGGACATGACGTTGCGAATAGTTGCGGGACTCCAACCATAGGCGTGCGCGAATCGATCAGATAAGACGCGGGAACCAACTGCTTCTCCGGTGACCAGGTGCTCCTTGATGAGTGCGGCGAGCAACACCTCCGCCCGCGAATCGAGGCGGTTCTGCTCAGAAGTTTGAGGAGTGGAGGTTCGACGGGGCATCAGTGTTCCAACAAAAATCCTTACTGCACCAGCGAGAACGGCATTTATTCAGCCCAACTAACAGTCAAAGCGCCCAATTCAGGGCCTTTGGCAGTATAAAGGATTGATTGAAAACGCTGCAAACAAACGTTAAGCCGGAACCGAAATTTGGACACTTTGGTCGAAAATCGAGTCGTGCCCAGCATTTTCTTAGTTCTGAAGACTATCTCTAACCACTTAAAAACAATGGGTTTAGCGGTTGAGTCGGAAACTCGTTTCAGCTCATTGCCCCGATCCGCACATTTTCGGCCAAAAACGGGCAATTTCAGGTTCCCCGGTTTGGTTGACGTGCCGTTCGAACCGTCCTTAAGATTACACCCGCTGGAATCTTACTTGGTCACACCGACGCCGCGGACCTCGGTTTAAGCTTTCTTCTCGCGTTCACGGTTAAGGCTTTCGTCCCCCCGATCAGGTCGTCGCGTATTTAAGAACATGAACGAACCAAGAAAATATTTTGCGGACGCGTTTCGGCACCTGGGGGGTAACCGTGGCATACCTGAAATAGAAGTTCGGTTCTATCCGTATGCAGGTCTGCGCCACACCATTCGCTTACGTTCCGGCAAAGTGTACGTGCGACTTTCAGATATTTGCCGCAACTCTCCACCGGAGGTACTCAGGGCGCTGGCCTGGATCCTCGTGGCCCGCTTGTTGGGCAAGAAAGTCCCCACTATTCATGATCGCGTGTACCGTGATTACTCATTCACTCCCGAGGTGATGAGGGCCTCGGACCTTGCCCGTCGCGGTCGCGGTCGGAAGCAGATTTCGTCAGCCCAGGGTGAGATTTACGACCTGGACCGAATGTTTGCCAAACTCAATCGCCGCTACTTCGACGGCGCAATTGCCAAACCAACTATCACCTGGTCGCAACGAAAAACCCGAAGCATTCTTGGCCATCACGACCACGTGCACGACAGCATCACCATCAGCAAGACGCTTGATTCAGCCGACGTGCCGGAGTGGTTTGTGGAATACATTCTGTACCACGAAATGCTTCACATTAAGCATCCAGCCAGGTTGATCGACGGTCGACGGTACTATCACACCAGCGCTTTCCGAGCAGACGAACGCCGCTTTCCCCACTACCAGGACGCCCAAAAGTGGTTGGAACGGTTGGCCCGCCAACGCCGCGTGCCACGTGCTCGCGCAGCCTGATTAGTTATTGGAACTAAATCAGGGGTGGGACGTTTGTACAATCGAGGTAGGTGGGCTCCTCAAAAAGAACGGCCTTCGTTTCGGAAAGTTTCCGGCGGAGGCCGTTCCTTTTATAGCGCAAAGCTGAATTTCAGAATTTAAGTTGTGGCTCGAGTTACTGAGTCATTTCCATTGCTGAGCAGGCGGGGGCGGTGGTAGCACTCCAGGTTGAGGTCGCTTTGATCTTCCTAAGCGCGAGATCCCTAGCAAACCCAAGTACGATAACAACCCGTAGAGAATCATGTTTGAGCCAAATATATAGATCGCAAAGATGAGGCGGTCTTCCTGTCTAAACGGAAATCCGTTTGGAGAAACGAATGGTTCTAGAATGAGTTTCGGCCATCCGACAGGCACGTACAACAGCCCTTGCAGAATCTCGTTGTCAATGTGAGACGAGAGTCTACTTGCCGGAACTGCATAGCAAAATGTTATCGCAAATCCGCAGATGGCTGCCGAGACAAATCGCTTCATACAGCAACTATAATCAACGGAGGCTGGCTTCGGCTACCTGCAGTTACGGCGACCTAGCTAAGGGTTCGAGCATCAGATTAGGACACCAGCCAAATTAGACCTGTGCTGGACAAGATGGGCAGGCGTCGCTAGACTACCCGGTTTGCTAAGAGCCGATTCGGCCTACCGTAGTCAAGCAATCGCGCAAGTATCACCTTTTTGGATGGAGATTCCTGTTTTATGGCTATTCCAGCAACCCAGATTAGACGAGGCATGGTCATCGTGTTCGAAGGTCAGCCCTGTAAAGTTGTCGAGTTCCGTCACCACACGCCGGGAAACCTGCGAGCGATGGTGCAAACAAAGCTAAGGAACATTCGCACCGGATCATCTTTTGAACACCGCTTTCGCTCCGCTGACACAGTGGATCGTGCCTCCCTGGAGCAGCATGAAATGGAGTACCTGTACTCCGATGGCTCGCATCACCATTTCATGAACACGGAAAACTATGAGCAGACTGCGCTGGGCGAAGAAGATCTCGGCGACGCCGTCCAGTGGCTCACCCCGGGCCTGAAGATCCAGGCGGAGTTTTACGAGGGAGCGCCGATCGGAATTGACCTCCCGCCGTCGATGGAATTGACCGTCACGCAGACCGAGCCCACCTTAAAAGGGGCCACGGTGTCGAACGTCAACAAACCGGCAACGCTAGAAAATGGAGTGACCATTACCGTCCCGCCGTTCATCAACGAAGGCGATCGGATTCGCGTAGATCCTTCGGAAGGACGTTACATCGAACGAGCTAAGTAAGGGCTTTGTTCTTTGTACTTGGTACTTTGGTCGCGGCTTTAATCCCATTCGGTCATTCTTCGAACGGGGACAACAAAGTACAAAGAACAAAATACCAAGTACGCAGCCCCTTCAGCTATGTATCTGGCCTACAGTCTCCTTTTAACGGTTGGCCTGCTGATCCTGATTCCTCGCTTCCTCTTCCACGCAATTGTTCACGGTAAGTACATTGCCGGCTTCCGTGAACGGCTGGGTTCGATTCCACCCATCCCTGGTCAAAAACGAGTGATTTGGCTGCATTGCGTTTCGGTGGGCGAAACGCAGGCGGCGCGTCCGCTCGTCGAGCGGCTGCGTCAGGAGTTTCCTCAATTCTCTCTCGTAGTCTCCACGATCACACTGACAGGGCAGAAACTGGCGCGCGAAGTTTTTGCGGACCAGGTCGAACGCGTTTTCTACTTCCCTTTCGACTGGCGTTGGACAGCGCGCAAATCGATCGCCGCCATTAACCCCTCGCTCGTTCTCATCATGGAAACCGAACTGTGGCCCAACTTTTTGCGTGAATGCCAGCGCCAACGACTCCCGGTCGCCTTGGTGAACGGGCGCATCTCCCGGCAGTCGTTCCGCCGCTACCAACTCATCGGTTTTTTCTTTAGTCGAGTGCTTGCCAGTCTCAATCTCGCAGTGATGCAATCTGAAACCGATGCCGCGAGGATTGCGGATCTCGGTCTGGCAGCAAACAAGATCGTCACCGCGGGTAACATGAAGTTCGACTCGAAACCTATTGCCGCATCAGTTGAGACTACTCGCCAACTGCGCGAAAGATTTGCTCTCGACAATTCCGCTCCTTTGATTCTGGCGGCGAGCACTCACGCCCCCGAGGAAAAAATTATCCTCGACTGCATTCGTAACCTGAGATCAACGATCGACTCCAAACCGCGACTGATGCTGGCGCCCAGACACCCGGAACGATTCCGCGAAGTGGCCACCCTATTACAGAACTCAGGCCTGGCCTGGGCCAGGCGGACTGATTTGCCGGCAGAAACCGACCAGAGTGCTGAGGTTATTCTCCTTGATACCATTGGAGAACTGCCTGCTACCTACGCCTTAGCGACCATTGTGTTTGTGGGCGGGAGCCTGATCGACCGGGGTGGTCATAACGTGCTCGAACCAGCAGCGACCGGGGTTTGCGTCGTGACCGGCGCTTACACCCATAACTTCGAAGCGATCGTAAAATCCCTCTTGGAGGCAAACGCGATCATTCAGTTGCCGCCGCTTGAGATTCCCGCGATTACCTCGGAGTTGACCAAGGTGCTCGCAGACCTGCTGGCCAACCCGGAAGTCCGAAACGATTTGGGAAACCGGGCCAGACAAACTGTCGAGCTCAACCAA
>DATFRK010000371.1:0-2716 GCA_035263325.1 Pyrinomonadaceae bacterium
CCCATCTTCATCGACGATCTCTATCCAACCCTCCAGGAGCCGATGCGCGTTCATGCTACGCCGGAAGTCATCTCACTCCTGGAGCGAGATGTCTTCAACTGGAATGTCTACCCGCGCTTTTCCGATTTACAGAACGACTACGGCAAGGTGATGGAATATGTGCCCATTCCTGCCAGCGGCGAGTTCGCCGTCGCTCATTTGCAGGTGGTCGCAGTGCCCGTCAATCACATCGTACCGACTATCGGGCTGCTCGTGTCGGATAGCAAGACCAGCGTAGCCTTCAGTTCGGACACAGCTGAGACCGAACAGTTTTGGCAGGTGGTCAACGAGAGACAGCACCTGGACGCACTTTTTGTGGAGGCTTCATTCCCTAACGAGATGGCCAAGCTGGCGGAGGTCTCGCGGCACTTCACTCCCGCATCGCTGGGGAAAGAGTTGGAGAAACTCAATCACAACGGGATGGATATCCTGGCGGTACACCTGAAGCCATCGTATCGCGACACGATTATCAATCAGTTGGAGGCGATGAAGATTCCCAAATTGGAAGTGATGGAACCGGGTAAGACTTACAGCTGGTGACAAAAGCCGCGCGGGTCAGGAGGCGCGGCGTTTGTTTGGTAACGGCTCAAATTCTTTTTGGGCATGCTCGCCGTCGACAGCGTCTAACAAGACCCGCCCGCTAGGTAGCAATTCCTTGATGCGAAATGTCCGGTCTTGGCGATCCCTTCCCGGCATCAGTTCCGCTCTAAAGGTCACTAACATACCGGGCCTGGCCCACACATCGCCAGCCTGTTTGCGGTTAGTTTGTTGTGCGGCCATGTTCTTCCTTCTGAGATAGGCCCCAGCGGCGCCAACAGCTCCAGCGGCAACCGCCAAACCGCCAATCAACCGCCTGGTACCCTTCTTCATTACAGTCTGGTTATTCGCAGAGCGGATCGAGTCGCGCGCTTATCGTCGGTAAGCCACTAAGCGCACGCTCAGCATTTATCCCGGTAAAACTTGACCACTCGGGCGGCACTGCAGCTTCAGCGAAGACCGCTTCGACGGGGCACTCTGGGACGCAAGCGTCACAGTCGATGCACGTCTCCGGATTGATCACCAACATGTCGTCATCAAGATGAAAAGCTTCAACAGGGCACACCAGGGCACAATCGGTATAACGACAGTTGACGCAGGGCTCAGCCACGACATAGGTCATTTTGGAATTTGCCTCCTTAAGGCAACGTTAAGGTTTCGAAGTATCAGTCGAGAACTATATTAAACATTAACCTCGCTGTTTTGAAAGATGGTATCTCTGTTTTGTTGCTGCGTTACCAGCGATGCACTGGTACACCGGTGGAAAAGTCGTAAAAGCCCAGATCCTTGTTACGCAATAACTTCGTCAACAAAACGATCTGTCCGGTGTGCATGGAAAAGTGTTCGGTAACATGAAACACGGCCTGGAGCACGTTGACTTGTACTCCCTGGATGAGACGCGGTTCCAATAATAGGTCAGGGTCAAGAGTACTCAGCACCGCTTCTACTTGCGCGACTGTGCTACGCAGAAGGGCTCCCAATTCGTTCTTGGGAATCGTCTGAGTTTGAGAAAACTCAGCGTCACGAGTGCGAGTGTCCGGCGCTCCGCCCACTCCCGCGACGATCCACTGCCGGGCATTGCCACAGAGGTGCAACACCAGGTTCCCGATGCTGTTTGAAGCCTGGTTGGGACGCGACCAGATTTGTTCATCACTGAGCCCCGCTAAACAATGCTCAATCTTGGGCAGGTACTGACGGGCAAGGAAATCCACGGCCTGAGCTACAAAGGGCCCGGCAATAGCCTGGTTGTCCTGTAGATCAGTCGAAGCTGCCGAATTTTCGGTTGGCTGTGTCGCAGGTACCGGCACTTGAATTCAGAGATCCTCGTCGGCAGTCTCTTCGGGTCGCCGCTTATGCTTAGCCTTACGACCCGCAGGTCGCGCAATCTCATCAGGCTTCGCGCGGCTGAGAGGATGTCCGGGAGGTGCGATAGGCTTGCGGATACTATCGAAAATCAGCCTTGCTTGCGGTTTCTTAGCGCCATTCTGAACGGAATTCTTCTTAGCCATTTCAAACCCCAATCAAGGTCAGGGAGTGCGATGCTACGCCGCCAAAGAAGAAGTGTCAACGAACTCCCGCGTGGCCCTTAAAAGAGCCGCTGCCTATCTTTCATTGTGTTGTTGTTTGCGTGAGGCGTTTTGGCAGCGGCAGGACTATTCAGCCTCAGTTAGGCTTCACTACTGCGGGGAGTCTTGGAAAGTATTCTCAGGGCGTTGCTAGTCTCGGCACGACGTTTCTGTTCAAACTCAGTAACCCAATTGGTCACGTTCTGTACCATATCGCGTGCGGCCTGGCGCGCAGAAGTAGCTTTTTTGACGACGGCCGGGCGGTTTTGCTCGCCCTTTTTCACTATTCGGATTGTTTTCTTTTCTGACATCTTAAATTTCACGAGAATTACGTTAACCTTTGCTTCTATCGAACGAATTTCTCGTCACCCAGTTCCCAAATTCTTTAGGTAGAACGTCTGACGCCCCAAAACCTTGCAAAGAGGGGGCCACACCTGCTAACGCGCAAAAGAAGCGCGAAAAGGGCCAAAAAAGTTTCGCCTTTCAAATTTTGTCATTTCCGAAGGTCGCAAACAGTACACAAAGTGTGAATTACTGGTAACTAGTCAGACAGTTTCTCAATCTACGCGCCCGCC
>DATFRK010000372.1:0-8125 GCA_035263325.1 Pyrinomonadaceae bacterium
TTTCCACCCACATGGATTTGGTGCAGAAGATGAAAGCCGCCAAACGTTCGAAAGCCGGTGAAGCAAGCCGCGACAACGAGTGGGCCCAAAAAGATATTACTGAGAAGACTGCCGAGTTGACGTCCAACTAACACAACCGGCCTCACCTACAACTCAAACTCCGCCACTACAGGCGCATGGTCCGAAGGCTTCTCCCAGGTTCGAGGATCCATGTCAATCCACGTTCGAGTGTTCTTCTCCACCAGTGGCTGGCTAATCCAGATATGATCAATACGCAGTCCCATATTGCGTCGAAACATACCTGCTCGATAGTCCCACCAGGAGTAATTTCCCCCGGCCTCAGTGTGGAGGCGAAAAGCATCGGTGAACCCCCAGTCCTTGATCACCTGGAGTGCCGCGCGCTCCGGTTCACTGAACAGAATGCGGCCTTGCCAGAGCCTCACATCGTGCACATCACGTTCTTCCGGAGCGACATTAAAGTCTCCACACAGCAATACCGGTGCGCCATGGTCGTAGTGAGTGTCAAAAAAAGAGCGCAGTCGGCCCATCCAATCGAGTTTAAACGCATACTTCTCCGAACCAACCATTTGCCCGTTAGGAATGTAGACGTTGACGATTCTGATGCCCTTGACGACCGTCGTTAAGAGACGCGCTTGGGCCGTTTCGTCATCATCAGGAAACCCGTGTTGCGCCAGTTCACAGGCCCCGCGTGAGAGTATTGCCACTCCGTTGTAAGACTGTTGCCCAAAGAGAATGCAGTGGTAGCCACGTTCCTGAAAGACGTCCAGGGGAAACTTGTCGTCGGTGCATTTAGTTTCCTGCATGCACAACACATCTGGCCCAACTTCATCAAGCCAGCGAACGACATTCGGCAAGCGCGCCAGGATTGAATTAACGTTCCAGGTTGCTATCAGCATATAAGATTTGTTCTACGGTAGGACTCGAGGCAAATCATTGGTCATATCTCATTTGACATTTCTCATCTGGCCATTTGCAAGGACGGGCAATTACCAAATGAGAAATGTCAAATGATATATGAGAAATGATCTTTCAATCGCCAGACAGCTGCTCAACTACTAACTATAATGCCCGCAATCAAAGCCCCCCTACGTGCAATGTCCGAAGCTTCAATATGCTCATGCACCGCATGGGCACCATCACCGCAAATACCCAGACCATCAAGTACTGGAATACCCAGCGCAGCAATGAAGTTTCCGTCGGAGGCGCCACCCACTTGCGCTTCACCCAAAACAAAATCGAGTTGACCGGCAATACTCCGAGCTTTTTCAAATAACTCGATAACCCCGTTGGTACGCTCCAACGGCGGCCGGTTGATCCCACCCGAGACAAACACCTTTGTCCGATCGTCGATTGGTGCCAGGTTCGTCAACAAGCGTTCAACTTCTCTCGCCTCCGCCTCAGTAGAAAAGCGAACGTCGATATCGCCCTCAGCTTCAGCGGCCACCACGTTCGAGCGAGTGCCCCCGCGTACCACGCCGATGTTGATTGTTATTCCAGAGCCGGCCTGGTTGACGGCATGAAGCCGCTCGGTCTGGCGGGCCAACTCCAGAATGGCACTGGCGCCTTTTTCTGGTTCGAGTCCCGCATGCGCAGCCTTTCCCTGGACTTTGATCGCGAAGATTCCAGTTCCCTTCCTGCCGGTTTTTACGCGTCCGCCGGAAGCAGGCGGCTCCAACACTAACGCACATTGAGTCGGCTGCGATTTGGCCACCTGCTCAATCAACGGCCAGCCTGACATGCTGCCGACTTCTTCATCACAGGTCAGTACCACACTTACACCCAGCCGCGGAGTGATTTGCATCTCTGCCAGCGCGCGCAGGACCTCAACGACCAGAACGCAGTTGGCTTTCATGTCGAAGACGCCTGGACCATAGAGCTTGCCGTCTGTGCGACGCCACGGACGCTCGTTTACGGAGCCGCGGCTGTGAACAGTGTCTGTGTGACCGACGATGAGGATCTGTCCCACATTACTCTTTTGCTGAAAAGCCCTGATGACCAGATGTTGACCGAAGTCTGATACAGCTACTCGCTCAATCGAGTCAACGCACGGAAGTTGAGCCGCAGCAGCTGCTAGTAGATCCACCGCTGCGCGGCTGCCGGCTTCATCTCCGGAAGGCGATTCGGTTTCCACCAGGGTGCGAATGAAGGTCTCGATTTCTTCTTGCCGGGCTTGAAGGATGTTTTGGATCTGTCTGGTTTGGATGGCAGAAATCAGCTTCTCAGTCATAAACAAAAGGGCTAGCTAATAATCTCCTTGCTTACTGTCAGGGCCTCAATGCGTGACAAATTTATTTGGAAACCGAGTCCGGGAGCCTTTGGTGGTGTGATGGTACCGCGTCGACTTACGGTCACGGGCGGCTCAATGATGTCTTCTTCCCAATAGCGCGCACTGGCTGAAACATCTCCGGGCAAGGTGAATCCCGCGAGAGTGGACATTGCAATGTTGTGAGCGCGGCCAATACCTGATTCAAGCATGCCCCCACACCAGACCGGTATGTTGTTTTCGCGAGCCACCCGTTCAATTCTTTTTGCCTCTGAGTGGCCGCCAACTCGACCTAGCTTGACGTTGATAATCTTGCACGAACCAAGTCCAATCGCGTGAGTAGCATCTTCAGCGGAACGGATCGACTCATCGAGGCACACCGGCGTCCTGATCTGCGGTTGCAGTTTTGCGTGGTCGAAGATGTCGTCATGTGCCAATGGCTGCTCGAGCATCATTAAATTGAAGCGATCCAGCTCCTGAAACAGCGAAACATCAGCGAGCGTGTAAGCGGAGTTAGCATCGCCCATCAGACGTATCTCAGGAAACTCCCGCCGCACTCGTTCTACAATCTTCAGATCCCAACCCGGTTTGATTTTTATCTTGATTCTTTGATACCCGGCATCGACCTCCTTGCGGATCTTCTGCAAAAGAATTTCCGGCGTATCTTGAATGCCGATGGACACGCCACAGGAAATCTCTGTTTGTGATCCCCCGAGATGTTGCCAGAGTGGTACGCCTGCTTTCTTTGCTTCCAGGTCCCAGGCGGCGTTTTCGATCGTGGCTTTGGCCATACGGTGCCCGCGCACTGGTTTCATCGCCGAGAATACTGCGGCAGCGCCTTCGATATTCTTGCCCAACACCATGGGCCCAAGAAATTCCCTGATCGTACTCCAGGCGGTGTCGGTCCACTCATCGCTGTAAAACGGGCCTTCGCCGGCGGTGCATTCACCCCAGCCTTCCGCGCCTTCAGTATCAGTCAAGCGAACCAGGATGATGCGTCGTTCTGTGGTGCGACCGAAACTTGTTTCAAAGAAATGGATTAGAGGCAGGCGCAGTTCGCGAAGTTCAATCGACTTGATGATCAAGGTAGTTGGGTTGTCCCTCCGTAGGATGCATTATGCCTTTGCTGACAGGTAGTTGTCAGCCTGCCTTGAATCCGGTGTTACGAACAGGAGAACTTTGTTGTACCCCCGGTCGAATCTAGTGTCAAAACTTGACCTCATATTTGAGAACTGGTAAAAGGCTCTCCAACTTTACCTACCGGCCTATGGATCCCTCACTCCGGTATTCCTCTCAAACAAACGTGCGGAAATGTTTTGTATAGAACAACTACTGGGAGCACTTTCCTTATGTTTACGAATTCGCCTCGATTTGCGTCTCGGACCCGACAAGTCTCCGCTTTTGCGGGGATTCTTTTCGCCCTCCTAACTCTTGCCTACTACATGTATTCACCGAGGAGCGTAAAAGCTACTTCGGCAACAATATTGATCAGCGAATTCCGTACTCGGGGCCCTAATGGTGCAAACGATGAATTTATTGAACTCTATAATGCTACCGCCTCCCCAATAAATATTGGCGGCTGGAAAATAAATCGATCAAATGGCAGTGGCACGATCAACACGCAGGTGACGATAACGGCCGGGACCATGATCCCCGGTCACGGTCACTTCCTGGCAACTAACAGCGCGGCGGGTGGCTACAGCGGTAGTGTCCCGGGCAATCAAACTTACGCGACCGGAATTACTGACGACGGCGGCGTAGCGGTCCTTGATCCGTCCAACACGGTCATCGACCAGGCGGGAATGAGTGCCGGCTCTGCGTACAAGGAGGGAACGGTCCTTTCCCAGTTGACTACAAATACGGACCGCAGCCACGAACGAAGGCCGGGTGGCGCTGGCGGCAACAGTACCGACACTGACAACAACGCGGCGGACTTCCAACTGATAACTCCGACCAACCCGCAAAACCTTTCTAGCCCGCCAACTCCCAGTGGTAACCAGGCTATCTCAACCAATTGCCCAAGCCCCTTGAATACGAGCCAGGGAAACGCGGCCTCAGTTGGCGTTAGCGCAACCGATCCAGATGGGACAGTAACCTCAGCCACTATTACATCTGCAGCGGTGGCGGGAATCACTCTTGACAGTTTTGTTCCGGCGGCTGCGAGCGGGGGCACGGCAACCGCAACGCTCAATGTCGCTGATACAACAGCGCAAGGAAATTACAGCGTAACAATTCAGTATGCGAACAATGATTCACCCACTCCTCAAACAGCGACTTGCACGATTGTAGTAAATGTAAATCCAGCCTCGACGCCAACCCCCACGCCAACACCTACACCCGTAGCACCCGGCAGTGTTGTCATCAGCCAGGTGTACGCCGGCGGCGGTAATGCAGGCGCCACGATCAAGAACGACTTCATTGAGCTCATCAATCACAGTGGGGCCCCGGTCAATCTCGCTGGGTTGTCGGTCCAATACACTGCTGCGACCAACACAAGCTGGACCGGGATTACGAATCTTCCTGACTTTGCCTTGGCGCCTGGCCAGTACTTCCTGATTCAGGAGGCAGCCGGCACCGGTGGTACAGTCGATCTCGACCCAGACGCGATCGGCACCATTCCGATGGGAGCCACGGCGGGTAAGGTGGCCCTGGTCAATGGCACGACGCTGCTTTCGCCTGGATGTCCTACTGGATCTACCGTCGTTGACTTCGTTGGTTACGGAACAACGGCAAACTGCTTCGAAGGAACTGGACCAACCGCTGCGACCACCAACACTACCGCTGCAATCAGAAAAACTGACGGGTGTACCGACACAGACAACAACGCCAGCGATTTTGTTGTGGGTGCTCCTACTCCGCGGAACTCGCATTCGCCAACAAACAGCTGTGCCGTGCTTTCAGGCACGGGTTCAGCAAACCCGATAGGAGTTCAACCAGGCGACAGTTCCACCCTGACGGTTAACGTACATCCCGGCAGTGATCCAACCAGCACCGGAATAGCGGTAACTGCCGATCTAACCTCGATTGGCGGATCGGCGACGCAAGCATTTGCCGGCAACGGAAACACTTTTACGTTTGTCGCCACCGTGGCAATGGGTACGGCGCCGGGAGTTAAGAATCTTCCGGTAACAATCACTGATGACCAAAACCGAACTGCCGCTACCACGATTCCTTTAACCGTACAACAACCTCATGTAGTGATCAGTCAAGTCTACGGTGGTGGTGGCAACAACGGCTCCACCTATCTCAACGATTTTGTCGAACTCTACAATCCGAGCGGTAACACGTTCGATCTGACGGGCTGGTCGTTGCAATACACTTCGGCTACCGGTGATAGTTGGGATTTCACGAAGCAACCATTGGGCGGCACTATTGCTCCGGGTGAGTACTATTTAATAGCTCTGGGCAGCGGTAATGGTGATGGCATAGCTTTGCCGGCAGCCAATATAGTTGGTGAAATCAACATGAGTGGCACTACCGGTAAGGTAGCGCTCGTCAGCAACTTTGAATCGCTTGAAGGAGTTTGCCCGCTCGGCGATCCCGATATCGTAGATTTTGTCGGCTACGGCACTGGCGCGAACTGTGCCGAGACGGCTAACGCGCCCGCACCCAGCAATACCACCTCAATCCTGCGCCTGAATAACGGCGCCACCGATACCGACAACAACAGTAATGACTTTGTCGCCGGCGCGCCAAACCCGCGTCGCACCGCACCCATCGTTGAGCTTGGACCAATGGTCTTTAACACCGATCCCCGCAACAACGGCATCAATGCTCCACGCGATGCGAGTCTGACCGTCACGTTCACAGAACCTGTCAATGTCGTCGGGAACTGGTTCAACATCAGTTGCGCCTCTACCGGACTGCACAACGACGCGACTGTAGCGGGCAGTAGCAAAGTTTATGTGATCACACCAAACGTAAACTTCCTCGCTAACGAGCAATGCACCGCAACGATTCTGAAGGACCAGGTCCACGATCAGGACACCGACGATAGTGGTCCAAACACTGATACGCTGCCGGCCGACTACACCTGGACCTTCAGAGTCTCTACCGGGACGGCGCCGCCCTACCCGCCGGACGTACATCTCACGATGGGTAATCCTAACGGGGCGACCGCTGACCTCAATCAGCCCAACAACTATCTAATGCAGAAGCCTGAGTATTCCGTCTCGTACAATCGCGACAAGGGTGGACCAAACTGGGTCAGCTGGCATTTGAGCGATGACTGGACCGGGAATCTGGCTCGCGTGGATAGCTTTAGGCCTGACCCGGCGGTGCCACCTGATTGGTATCGAGTGCAGGCCACTGACTTTTCGGGCACCGGCTTCGACCGCGGGCACATGACGCCGAACGCCGATCGCGACAAGGAAACGTCGATCCCGATCAATCAGGCCACGTTCCTGATGTCCAACATGGTCGCGCAGGCGCCTGGTAACAACCAGGGACCCTGGGCAGATTTGGAGAACTTCCTGCGCACCCTGCTACCTGCTAATGAAATCTATATCGTTTCCGGTCCGGCCGGCGTCGGTGGTGTCGGAAGCAATGGTCCAGCGGTAATAAACACCGTCGCCAACGGTCACGTGACGGTGCCTGCATTTACGTGGAAAGTGGCACTCGTGCTGCCCAAGGGCGATAACGACCTTTCGCGTGTGACTGCCGCCACCAGGACAATCGCGGTGATCATGCCGAACAAGGATGAGATTCGACCCAACGATTGGACGCAATACCTCACGACGGTGGACGCAGTTGAGGCACTCACCGGTTACAACTTCTTCTCCAATGTGCCGCCGGCGATCCAAAACGCGATCGAAGCTGGTACCAATGGCACTAACCCGCCAGGAACTGCTGACGAGGCAGTGACCACAGCTGAGGATTCCTCGACCTCAATCACCCTAACCGCTGTGAGTCCGAATCCAACTGCTTCGTTCAGTTTTACTGTGGTGACACCGCCGGCTCACGGTCAGTTGATCGGGTCAGGCGCCAATCCCACCTATCAACCGGATCCAGACTTTAACGGCGCGGACACTTTCACTTTCAAAGCCAATGACGGCAGTTTCGATTCAAACACTTCGACAGTGACGATCACTGTCACCGAAGTGAATGATTCGCCATCAGCCACAAACGATACGGCCAGCACCAACGAAGATACCTCGCTGGATATAGCCGCTGCTGATCTGACGAGCAATGATTCCGCCGGACCAGCGAACGAAGGTGCGCAAACTCTGACAGTCAACTCCGTGACGGCGACCGCCAATACACATGGCAACGTGACGGTGAATGGCAGCACCGTTACCTATTCACCCGACCAGAACTATAACGGGCCGGCCAGTTTTGAGTATCAGGTTTGCGATAACGGCACCACGAATGGGTCGCTCGATGCGAAGTGCGCAGTGGGTACCGTTGACGTCACAGTAAACGCAGTCAACGACACGCCTAACGCAAATGCCCAATCGGTTAGTACCAACGCAAATACTCCGCTGGGTGTCACGCTCACGGGCAGCGACGTAGAAACCGCAGCGGCAAACCTGACGTTTACGGTAACCAGTGGACCAGCTCACGGTACACTTTCAGGAGCAGGTGCGAATCTCACCTACCATCCTGCGAGCAACTTCAGCGGAGCGGATAGCTTCCAGTTCACGGTCACAGACACGGGTGACGGCGCAACGGCGGCGTTAACAAGCGCACCGGCCGTGATTTCGATTACAGTCAACGACACGGTGGCGCCGACCATCAGCGCTCCCGGCAATCTGAACCTTGGTACTGGCGTTGGCGCTACTTCCTGTGGCTTGCTGATCAGCGACGCCACCCTGGGCGCCGCCATGGCGAGTGATAACTCAG
>DATFRK010000373.1:0-6059 GCA_035263325.1 Pyrinomonadaceae bacterium
GGATATTTCTGGCGCGAGGACGTTGTGAACCAGCGGCTGCAGGATACGATGGTTGCAAGTTTCAACGATTTGTGTCGCTACGCGGATGCTCATGCGGTCGATACTAGGACCGCGGCGTACATGCTGGCGATAGACCGTGTGGCCTATGATACGAGGATGAGAGGCTTCTACGCGTGACGGAAAAAACATAAACAGAATGGCCGCTAAGTCGTGAAAACCTCTTGATTTCCAATTGAAGGTAGAGTATGGTCTGGCATGATTTAGCACTCGGACCAGCAGCAAGATTTTTCAACTTGAGACGTGCGTTTGAGTGATGAAATCGTTGACAGTCAGCGGCCATTTCCGAAAGGAAAAGGACGCAACAAGAGCCACTCGGGAATAGCGGATTAAAGACGAAGAGTACAATCAGGAAGTCGATGTATTCTGTTTAAACGCAGTCCGAGCGCGGGAACTGGACCTTGTGGTCCAATCAAGACTTTGACAAACTGTAGTTAGGGCCTCCGAGTCAGGGCGCGTCGCTATGCGGACAACTCCTTACGAGGGTCGGTGGCATGATTACACATACTTTTTATACTCATTTCGCAGGAGGAATGCGATGAGACTCGCAACTAGGGCGCTTACTGCTGCGCTCCTTACGTTGGTGCTGTGTGCCGCAGCATCGGCTCAGGCTTTAAGGTCGGAGAGTGATCCGCGCAATCAATCTCCGGCAGTAGGCACAGGTGGTCCTGTGGGTGGGCCTACTGGGCTTTTCACGATTTACGACGGCTCGACGATACGTCGAGGGGAATTCACTTTCAGTATTGCCTACAGCAATTACGATCGTGATCCAGGTAACGTCGATATCACCGATATCCCGATCAGCTTCAACGTTGGTCTAAATGACCACATTGAGCTGTTCTTCAAGACGAATGCCTTGCGGGGTATTAAGGTAAACACGCCTACTAACCTCTCAGGTTTCTATCTGCCAAACTCGGGCCTCTACTGCGGCAGCAACCTGCTGTGCAGTGGTGCGGCGATTATCTATGCGCCCTCTGGTCCGAATGTGGGCACCTTAGCGGGCCACGCGCTGTTTCGTCCGCGGAATAACCAACCGTTCGTCCAGTTTCCATTTAGCGGCGGTTCTGCTGGAACCTTTGGCCTTGGACCAGGCATACCTGGTGGGCCATTCGGCTTCCCGGGCTTCAATGCGCAACTTGGACCATTTACGGTGGCGCCGAACAGTGGCACCTTTGGTTCAGCTGATAATTTCCCAGGTGTGGGATCTCCGGTAGGTGGCATCCTGCCAGGTATTGTGCTGGCGACTACCACTCTTCCGGCAACGGCATTGACTCTGCCGATCGTGGTGCCAACCTCTTTCACGATTGAGCCGGCCTACTTGCCTGACGCGCCCTTTGTGAATCGCCTCTATGGCACCTCGAGTTTCGGTGACATGGTGGTCGGTGCGAAGATCAGGCTAACTGGACCAAGAAATCCTTTGGGCGCAGGTTTCATTCCCTTCTATCGCTGGTATCCAGACAAGGCTGACGACTCCGCTGGCTTTAATCAACTCCAGCGTGGCGCAAGCCCCGGTGGTGATATCGGTGACTTTGGGTTGATTGGTTTTGTGGACGGTCGTCTTGGTCCACACGTCAACGTTTCCGCTAACGGTGGTTACATCCTAAACAGTAACCCGAAAGGCGCGGGCGGTGACTTTGTACTACTCGATCGGCCCGATGAATTTCTCGCTGGTGTAGGTTTTGACTTCCCGATTAACAAGCATTTCCAGCCAATTGCGGAAGTTAGATCGACTCAATACGTCGGCGGCACCCATAACGCATTTCACAACAATCCGGTGGACGTGCTGGGTGGTATCAAGATTTATCCGCGCCGCTGGTTTGGTATTGGCGTCGCCTATCGCAGGCACCTCAATCAACAGGATACCGGCCATTTCAATTCTGTTGATGGCTCGGTCAATATCAACCAGCTTACCAATGTCTTCGTTCCTGGCCGTGGGTTAGTCGTGGTTCCGGGAACAACTCGCGCGTCAACGGCTAATGGATTCCCGCTAGGCTTCATCCCGTCTGAAGACCCGAATGGGTTCATCTTCCAGTTCTGGGCCGGCCGCCGAAATGCTCGCGGCGAGCCAAAGGTAAATCTGCCGCCGACAGTGTCCGCGTCGGCTTCGTCAAGTACCGTCACCCGTGCGTGTCCACCGGGAAATACCACGGCCTCGGGTTGTCCCAGCAGCGATCAAATTCAGCTAACCGCAAACGCGACCGATCCAGACAACGATACGTTGCTCTATACGTGGTCGGTAACGGGCGGCAGAATAACTGGTGAAGGTCGCGCAGTAAATTGGGATCTGTCCGGGGTTGCAAACGGAAGCTATACCGCAACAGTTGAGGTTAACGATGGTAACCAGCACACCGCAACCTCGTCAGCCACGGTAAACGTCACTGACTGTCCGGATTGCGTGAAGATTCCACCGCCGTGTCCAACTGTCTCTGTCAGCTGCCCGAGCGAAGTTGATGCTGGTGCTCCGATCACCTTCACAGCTAGCGTTTCAGGTGGCGATCCGAATATGCAACCGACCTACAACTGGTCCGTTTCATCTGGAACTATCAGCAGTGGCCAGGGAACCTCCTCGATCACAGTTGATACAACCAATGCTGGCGGCCAGACGGTAACGGCGACAGTAAGCCTTGGTGGTGCAGACCCGGCTTGTACGGGAACGACAGCGTCGTGCAGCACCCAGGTCAAGACTCCAATTCCGCCGGCGGTCAAGTTTGACGAGTATGGCAACATCAAGTTCAACGACGAGAAAGCCAGACTCGACAACTACGCGATTCAGCTGCAGAACCAGCCAGGCTCCACCGGCGTGATCATCGCCTACGGTACTTGCGCTGGCGAGGCACAAGCTCGAGCCGACCGCGCCAAGGATTACCTGGTCAATACGCGCGGAATCGAAGCGAGCCGCATCACAACCGTGGACGGTGGCTGCCGTTCAGACCTGACAGTGCAGCTCTGGATAGTCCCGCAAGGCGCGACTGCTCCAGCAGCCGACACAACAGGCGTCATCTCACCGTGTCCGGAGTGCAAGAAGAAAGCTGCTCCGCGACGACGTAGAGGTGATGATGAATAGTTAATTAACTAGCTTGGCTTCATAGCCATAGCTCCTAAAAAAGCGGGCGATTATTCTCCTCCGAGAAGAATCGCCCGCTTCGCTTTTGAGCTCCCTTTTTTCAGTACAACTGACGCACAAATGCCACGCATCCTACCCCTGCTGCCGGAAGGTTTTGGACACAAGGCACCCGATCTATACTAAACTAAAGAGGAGTTCCCGAGAGTCGGGCTCCGGTAGAATTTTTCCCGTGGAAGAAAACGAATGAATAGAGTGAAGAAATTTCTCCCCCTGGTATTGGCTGCCCTCGCCTTGGCCTCGCCGACCTTTTCCAGCAACGCTTTTGCGCATGACGACGGCGGAGCGGCTGACCCGGCCAACTATTCCAACGATTGGCGTTCAACTGGACCTCCAGGAGGGGACGTTCGGGGCCTGGTGGTAGATCCGGCCAACCCGGACCGTTTCTACTTTGGCACGCTCGATGGTCAGATCTATACCTCTACTGACGCGGGCAAGCATTGGCGGCTGCTGTATAACTTCGGCAAGCCGAGGCTTTTCGTCGACCACATCATCGTCGATCCTCGTAATTCCCGCGTGCTCTACGCCGCCGGGCATCGCCACAAAGATCCGGGTGGTTTCTTCAAATCAACCGACGGTGGCCTGTCGTGGCGCGAAAGTCCCGAACTGAAGAATGAGGCACTGCTGTCGCTGACGCAGTCCGTTGCCGACCCTGATACTCTAATCGTCGGTAGTTTCACCGGGATTTTTCGGTCGGATGATGCAGGGGACTCATGGCGCCAACTCCCAACCTATGGGTACGGCGACCCTGGCCTGGTCCACGTTGAATCATTGGCGATGGATCCCCGCGGTACAAACATCATCTATGCCGGCACCTTCTATTTGCCTTACAAATCAATCGACGGCGGCAAGACCTGGAAGTCGATGAAGGAAGGCTTTATCGACGACTCCGACATTTTCGCAATCGATGTCGATCCGCGGGACCCGGACCACGTGATCGCCTCAGCTTGCAGCGGGATCTATGACTCAAAGAACGCCGGCGACACCTGGAAAAAGGTGCAGGGTATTCCTTCCCAGTCGCGCCGGACGAGAGCCATCATGCAGCATCCCTCGGTGCCCGGCCTGGTCTTTGCAGGAACTACTGAAGGATTCTGGCGCTCCGACCGCAATGGCGATCCTGACTCCTGGATGGTAACGACCTCTCGTCAACTAGAAATCAATTCGATAGCCGTCCACCCTTCTCGGCCAGACATGATCTATATCGGCACCAACAACTATGGGGTCATGGTTTCAGATGATGGCGGCAAGTCGTTCGTGCCTAGTAACGGTGGCTATAGCGGGCGGTTCGCCAATGCCATCCTCCCCGATCGAGAAACACCAGGCCGCGTCTATGCGTCGACGATTAATACTGCGACCGGTGGCGGGTTCTTTTTTGTCAGTAACGACAACGGGGAAACGTGGCGGCCTTCAATGCGCAGTATGCCTCAGCGACTGATTACCTACGCTATTGTCCAGGACGCTGTGGACGCGAACATTATCTATCTGGGCACTAACCTGGGAGTCTATCGCTCGCTGGACCAGGGAGTTTCCTGGGCGCCGGTTTGGGCGCCGACCACCCCTGCGCCGGTAGAGAAGAAAAAAGCACCAGTTACCACTTCCTCAGCGAAGGAGACCAAACCTGCACCGCCTCCAGGCCTGCTTCCTGAACCAGCTGAGTTGGTCATGAGCGTGCAAGAGTATCTGACGAACGCTGGTTATCATTTAGGCGATATTGATGGTCTGGCCGGACCGCTAACGCAGACAGCCCTGAGAACATTTCAAAGAGATCGGCATCTGCCGCTGAGCGGAAAGTTCGACAACATCACCCTCTCGGCCATGGGGTTGTCGCGGTCCAATGCGGCGGCCAAAGGAGATGCCTCGGCACTCGTCCTTGCTGACGCAGTCACCACGTTGGTCCATACGGTCGACCCGGAAACCCGGAGACCAGGGCTGCTGGCTGGTACAAACACTGGTCTATATCGTAGTTTCGACCCCGCTAAAGGCTGGCAAAAAGTCCCCTACGACATCGAGGTTGATCCGCGGACAGCTTCAATTTCCACCGATCTGCGTCAGCCAAGAACCATCTGGGTGGCCCTGGCCGCTGGTGGCGTCGTTATGACGCGAGATGGAGGAGAACACTGGCGCCGCGTGGAGGGGATTCCCCGCGATGTTCCGGTCAATGTTGTGGCACAGGACCCGCGGAAGCCCGACTACGTCTATGTCGGTACGAAGCAAACCTTCTTTTTGTCTCACGATGGTGGTGCGACCTGGACACGCCGCGGCGGCAACCTGCCATACGGTGACTTCAGCAGCATCCTCATAAATCCGCACAACAGTGACGAAATATTCATTGGTAACTCATACCAGGCTAGCGAGGTGGGCGGCGGCGTGTTTCGGACGGTAGATGGCGGTGTTACCTGGGCCCGCATTGACTCCAAGCAACATAGGCTGCCCAGTCAGCGCATCTGGGCCTTAGCATTCGACGCATCTGATCAGAACATTCTGTTTGTCGGCTCTCATTCGGCCGGGGTCTATGTCGTGCCCAGGACCTCCGACAACCTGTCAGCGTCTCAGTGATTTGCAGTTCGGGCCGCGGCGAGTTTTATGCCGCGGCCTGTCCGCTAAGTAATTCCCAGTTCAGTGGTTGTTCTTATTCCGTCGCGCCTTGACAGGCGCTCACGCTGACGTGTACATTGCCGCCCTACCCGGAAAAAAGCGGTGGTGTTTGTCGGATCAAGCGGGTGACTACGGCAGGGCGGTAATCGAAACCAAATTAGATCGACATTTCCAAATCCAAACGGCTCGCTTCCTCGCCAGCTTCCAAACCCGACAACACCAAGGACACAAGAACGAAGCCGCTCAAACACTGTCTGGCAGTCATCGAGACCTGCGATGATTGTTC
>DATFRK010000374.1:0-3089 GCA_035263325.1 Pyrinomonadaceae bacterium
CAACTCTGTCTTCTCGAGGACCACGTTGGCAAGACTGCCCTTGAAGTCGAAACGTTGACGCACTTCTTTCAGCGTCTGATTGATTGAGTTTGCGACCTCGGCGTGGTCTACCTGGGAAACAATATCAAACGAGTTCTGCTGCGCCATCGACTTCTTATGTAGTGTTCTGTTCTAGCTTGCCGCTGAACGCAGAATAACACCAAAACTCAGCATGTGAAAGTTATCTCTTAGTCATTAAATGCTTCGTTTCGCCAAGCACTCTGCGTCGTTTTGCATGGTCCTACTGCGGTCAAGTAGTAGCTGCAAGACCGAAAAAGTTTTTGAAGTTAGCGGACGTGAGGCGGGCGATCTCCTCTATTGCGTTCCCGTGAACGTCAGCCAGGCAACGTGCAACTTCTGTGACATAAGCAGGTTCGTTACGCTTTCCGCGATAGGGCACAGGAGTAAGGAATGGACAATCAGTCTCGATCAATAATCGTTCTAACGGCACTTGTTCGGCTACTGCGCGTAAATCCCCCGCTTTCTTGAAAGTTACTATTCCTGAGAAGGAGATCAGAAAACCTAAGTCGAGAGCTTGTTGGGCCAACTCCAGGCTACCGCTGAAACAATGGAAGATTCCAGTTCGTTTAGCGCCTGAATATTCAGTCCGCAAGCACTCGATTGTCTCGGCTTCAGCTTCACGGGTATGGATGATCACTGGAAGTGAGCAATCCTGCGCCGCTCGTAGTTGACGTCTAAAAACATCAATCTGGACATCACGAGGTGAATTGTCGTAGTGAAAGTCGAGGCCAATCTCTCCCCACGCCACCATGCGTTCACCCTTACTCAGGAGCGATCTTATCTTTTCTTCCGCTCGCTCATCGTAAAAGCGGGCGTCGTGGGGGTGCGTGCCGAGCGCGGTATAAACACAGGGAAATTGCGCACCTACGGTGGAAGCCCGTTCCAGGACACCACTATGCGGATCGCCAGTGCCGACGTTAAGAATCGTGGAGACGCCGGCCGCTTGAGCGCGTTCAATGACTTCCCTTCTGTCCTGATCGAACTCCGGGCCGTCGATGTGGGCATGAGAGTCGATGAACATGGTAGGGCCGGCGGTGCTATTTGAGTCGGGCTCCGTTGGGAACGTCTTCAGTAAAGGTGGCTAGCACTGGCCTGCCCTCTTCACCGAAAGATGCAGCTACCACCATTCCTTGCGATTCGAAGCCCCGCAGTTTGCGCGGCTTAAGATTCGCTACGAGAACCACCTTCCGGCCAAGTACCTTTTCCGGTGCGTAGTACTCGGCGATCCCGGCCAACACTTGTCGTGGCGTGGGTTCACCGATGTCGATCTTCATTAAGAGCAGCTTGTCAGACTTTGGCACGCGTTCAGCAGACAGTACTTCGCCGACACGCAGTTCAACCTTGGCGAAGTCACCGATCTCGATGAAGCTGGTAACGCCAACCGCATCAGCCTCAGTAGCGTGCGTCATTGGTGGCGGTGGTTCGGCTGCTTGTGTCGCGGCGCCGGACACAGCATCTGCCTCAGTTGCATGGACGCCGCTCGCTTTTGCGCTTTCATTGATCTCACTCATTATCTTGGTTTTGTCGAGTCGAGGAAAAATCGGTTTCACCTCGCCTGTTGCCGTCCCTTCCTTCAATTCTCCCCACTTCAGACCGGCCGGGTCGACCGTCGCTGGTGATGCACTCAAGCCAAGTTGCCGCCATAGCTCGTTACTGGCTGCTGGCATCACGGGAAACAGGAGGACCGCTAACCACCTGAGCGCCTCTGCGGATCGATAAAGTACCGCACCCAGGGTTTGCTTCTGCGTCTCATCTTTCGCCAGGTCCCAGGGCTTCGCGTCAGTGATCATCTTATCGATACGCGCCACCACCGCCCAGGCCGCTTCCAGGGCGCGGCTAAAAGCAAATAAGTCGAACTGTTGCAGAAACAGGACGCGAGCGTTTTCGACGAATCCAGCCACCGTAGTTTCGTCGGTGTCGACGCCCGCGCGTTTCGCCAGTAACAACTTGTCTTCCGGAATCTGGCCAGAGGGGATTTGGCCCTCGCAATAACGGGCGATCATTGTGAGGGTGCGGCTCGAGAGATTCCCAAGCCCGCTGGCGAGGTCGCTGTTAGTGCGATCGATTAAAGATTCATAGCCGAAGCGTCCGTCCTGACCAAACACCATTTCGCGCAGACAGAAATAGCGAATTCCGTCCGTCGGAAAATAGCGATCAAGCACGTCGAGTTCGATCGTGTTACCCAAGGTTTTGGACATCTTTCGGCCATTCGGGTCGAGCCACATACCGTGGGCCACGACGGCACGTGGCAGTTCGACTCCGGCGGCAAGAAGAAATGCGGGCCAGTAAACGGCGTGAAATCTCAGGATGTCTTTGCCGACCAGGTGTAACGCCGGCCAGTACTTTTCAAAGCCGGCAACCTTCTCTCGTTCTTCGTTGCCGAAACCAATGGCCGTGATGTAATTGGTCAACGCCTCAAACCAGACATACATCGTGTGTGTCGGATCATTGGGCACCGGAATGCCCCAACTCACAGATGCTCGCGGGCGACTAACAGAAAGATCCTGTAGACCACCGGCGACAAAGCTCATCACCTCATTCCTTCTCGATTCTGGTCTGACAAACTCTGGTTGCGTCTCATAAAGTGCCAGCAGCGCCTGATCGTAGTCAGACAGACGGAAGAAGTAACTCTCTTCGGAAACCCTATCCAGCGGCGTATCGTGGATTAAACAAGTGGGTGGGTCACCGGGGTTCTTCGGTTTCTGATACTCGTCTTCCGTTTTGTATTCCGCGCAAGGGGCGCAGAACCAACCCTCATAATGACCTTTGTAGATCGCGTCGTTACCCTTGGGCGTCTTGGCGTTGGCTATTCGTCTCCAGAACTCACTGACTCCCTGGTAGTGAAAGGGTTCAGTAGTACGCATGAAGATGTCGTAGCCGCCGTGTGCAGTATCCAGTCCAAACTCGGCGGTCATCTTCTTGAAATAACTGACAACGTAATCAGTTTGCTCTTTAGGCGTTCGGCCAGCTTTCTCAGCGGCACGCTCGATGTTGATGCCATGTTCGTCAGTGCCGGTCAGGAAATATCT
>DATFRK010000375.1:0-8613 GCA_035263325.1 Pyrinomonadaceae bacterium
AGTCGCGACGCGCCACACCTTTTCGGCCTCGGCTTGAAAGAGATGTTGGCCGATGAGATAACGCAGGATCTTCGCGCCCTCCGCGACAAGGCCTTAGCAGAATGGAGTCGCACTCACCGTCCGGTGGTTAAGTCACTCGACAGCAAGGGAATCAATTATGGAGCGATCGTCATACGGCGAGATGGTCAGGTCGACACGTCGCAGGTGTGTGGAGTTGATCCTGATCTGCGTGTCAGACCTTTCTTTGCTCATGGCGGCAAGATCTCGATTCGTGAATTCATAGTCGGAGCGTTCAACGACGAGATGGGCCTGCAATCGGTTGATCCCGATCTGATGCGAGCTCACAACGGTGGTCGTTTCATCACTCGCTCGGGCATGGTGCTGGATGGCAGTAAGGACACGATCGAAGCGCCGCCGACTGATAATGAAAGCGCCGACCCCGATCAGGATGGCGTCACGAATGAAGTCCCCACTAGCCTCGTCGACTTCATGGAGTTTTACCTGCTCAACTATTTCAAACCGGCACTCTACCGTCAGACGCGCGAAACTGAACATGGTCGACGGCTCTTCAATCGCATCGGTTGCGCTCAGTGTCACATTCCTGATTTGCAAATAGAACGTGATCGTCGCGTGGCCGATGTGGAAACTGTCTACGACTCCGAGCGCGGCATCTTCAACAACCTCTTTGCCACAGCCAGCCCGCTCTTCAACGTCAGCGATGACCACAGCGGTTTTCCGGCGTTGAAACAGCCATCACTCCAACCATTCCTGGTGAAGAATATTTTTACGGACCTCAAGCGGCACGATCTTGGTCCAAACTTCTACGAGCGAAACTTCGATGGCACGATGCGAACGGAGTTTATGACGCTGCCGTTGTGGGGTGTTGGATCCACTGCGCCATACGGTCACGACGGTCGCAGCATCAATTTGACGGAGGTGATACTGCGACACGGTGGTGAAGCACAGTCTGCCCGCGACGCGTTTGCCGCTCTGGAACCGGAGCAGCAGGAGCGAGTCCTGGCTTTGCTGAACTCGCTGGTACTCTTTCCGCCTGAAGATACGGCCTCGAATCTCGATCCGGGCAATCGCACCAGCTTCAATTTCCCGCAGTTCGGGCATGGGAGCATTAAGTTGACGGCATTGTTCAATAACCCGAACGATCCGGAGTGATTTTGCGGTTCCCCTTAGCAGGGCTTTCATCAGGGCGTCGCCCACCGACGTTGAAGTCCTGCCCAGTGCCCCCACGCAGTCGGTGCCTCGGTGCGTGGGGGCGCTTTAGCATTTTGGATTTTGCTTGCCGCGGGTCCTCGCTGCGAAAAATCAATCCAAAATAAAAATTTGAAAATCGGCAACGTCGAGGTTTCCCACTTGTCAGCAATAGGTCCAGACCGTATCTTCTAGGGCCAGCCATACAATTTAGCCGGTTTCGGCATTTCACCAGAGCGTTCAAGTTCGGCCCGTCAATTGGTGGAGTCCTGCCCCGGTCGCAATCTGGGCGTGAGTGTGGCAAGCTGTTGATTCGGTAGGGAGAAAATCACTTTTTAAGGTCGGGTAAGGCAACGACGCGCTCGAAGCGCTGCATCACACCCGCGTCGAGGGCACTCGCCACCTCGCACCGTAACCCCATAGGTGTTCTGAGGACTGAAGGTGCCGCTCCCTTGAAATCAGCGGATGTGTGGTAGTTGTGCCGAACATGCAGGGGAAGATTGTGAGATTTCTTCCCAGGTTTGCCCGAGCAGGCGTCACACGTGACTGCAGCCGATACCGAGAAATCGCAAACAGCAGACTATGAGCTGGCGCAGAAAGCCGCCCAGGGCGACATGGGAGCTTTCGAAGACCTTTACCAGCGTCATAATCGCCGCGTCTATTCGCTCTGCTTAAGGATGACCGGGAGCGTCTCAGAAGCTGAGGACCTGGCACAAGAGGTCTTCATACAGCTCTTTAGAAAAATCGGGAGTTTTCGGGGCGAATCAGCCTTCACCACCTGGTTACACCGCCTGACAGTCAATCAGGTTCTGATGCACTTCCGCAAACGCGGAGTACGTCTGGAGCAGACGACAGAAGACGGTGAAACGCCAATTCAGATAGTGAAGGGCACGGAGAACCCCAATGCAATGCCGGTTGTTGACCGAATTGCCTTGGATAAGGCCATCGCCCAGTTGCCCCCGGGCTATCGGACAGTGTTCACGCTGCATGACATTGAAGGGCACGAACACGAAGAGATAGCGAAAATGCTGGGGTGTTCGGTGGGTACCTCGAAGTCGCAGCTGCACAAGGCTCGCATGAAATTGCGTGGGTTGCTGAGGCAACAGAATGCGGGCGAATAGCCTCGAAGAACTTAACAAGCCGGGATTTGTCCGAGGTTAACGCAGTCTCCCTTAGATCAGAAGGACAATTAAAGTTGTAGTCCCAAAGGCTTTTAGCCGGGAATAGGTGTAGTAGCAAAATGAACTGCGAGAACTGTCAGGAACTGATACACGACCTCCTCGATGGAACGCTTAGCGGCCAGCAGCAGCTGGCGCTGAATGCCCATCTGTCAGAATGCCTGGATTGTGCCAACGTGCGTCAGGATCTCGAGTCGATCTTGGGTTTTTGCCGTGATCATCGAGGTGAGTACGAAGCACCGCCAAACGAGAAGGCGATGTGGCTCCGCATTCGGAATGTCATCGAGGCGAAAAACGGTGCGTTGCAAGCAACACCTGCGCGTCGATCATTATTTGGTTGGCTGAATCGTAGCTGGGAATTGTCGCTGCCGCAGCTTGCCGGATTGGCAGCGGCGATTGTTTTGTGTGTGTCGTTGGCTACGGCTGTGGGCTTGCGACGTTTGGAATCCACTTCCACGCAAACTACGCCACGTACCTTGGAAGCTTCAGCGGTAAGTGATCGGGTTTGGCAGCAACAACAGGTAGTAAATTATTGGAATCAGCGCATTGAAGTAAACAAAGTGCGTTGGAGTCCGGAGATGCGTCAGACGTTCGATCGTAATCTGGCAGTCATTGATCAGGCGGTCAACGATTCGCTCAACGAGTTGCACCGCAATCCGCATGATGACCTTTCGGAACAGATGCTGAATGATGCCATGAACGACAAGGTTGCGTTGCTGAAAGAGTTTTCGGATCTATAGGCTGCAGTGCGGTTGCCTGAATTGTTTTGAGAGAGCCCCTTAGGATGACCAGTAGATCGTTAAGTCTGCAAAATCGCTACCTCGCCGGTGTATTGTCAGTTTTGACGATCGTCGTTGCAATTGTACTTGTCGCAGCGCCCGCCGTATTGGCCCAACAACGCCTGTCAAAGCGGTATCCATGTGGGAAAAACGTTCGCATCGAATTGAAGAACGTCTCTGGTACCATTACCGTTGAATCGTGGAACAAGGATGAGATACGTCTGTCAGCAACGATGGAGTCGCCGAGTGCGCACGTTGTTCCGCGACAAATGGAAGACAGCCTGGTAGTCGACGTCATGGGCGACAACCGCGGACGGGGCGACGTTGGGGATGTCAATTTCAAACTCCAGGTGCCGCCGAATTCATCAGTCGACCTGGAAACAAAGCGAGGGAACATCAGCGTTTCCAACTTGCGTGGAGTTTCAGTGCGGGCGCACGTTTCTTCGGAAGGCGACATTGAACTGGCGAATGTTTCCGCCTCGCAGGTGATTGCGCAGAATACTATTGGCAACATTTTCTTTGACGGCGAGTTCTCTCGCGGTGGGACCTACGAATTCAAGTCAACCAAGGGCGATATCACCATTCGGATCCCAGGTGATTCCGCTTTTCGCCTGGTTGCTTCGTCGCCGGCGCGGAAAATTCAGGTAGGGCCATTCTGGAACAACGGGTTCAAGACACTTGGCGATGGACGACGCTTGGTTGGCGATGTTGGTGATGGTCGCTCATCAGTGTCGGTTACGAATTTCAGTGGTCAGATTACTTTCATGAGAAGGTAAGCTCACTTAGACTCCATAAAACAACACGGACGCTTTGTTCACGGCGTCCGTTTTGTTTTGGATTGTTTCAAGTAAATTCTTCGGGGGACTTCTCATTCTCCTCGGGCTAAAGCTTCGGTGGTTGAATGGTTACTGTTTAGCGCTACTATTTCCCCAACATCTACGGTATTGTGTGCCACGGTTCGGGAGGACATCCAGTCAGTGCCCATTCGAAAAATTGTAGCCTTCACTTCATTACCAATTCTTCTCAGTTTTCTTCTCGCGTCTCCCTTACTCGCCCTGCAAAAGAATAAGACTCCGGTGGTTCTTGGACCGCTGTTGACGAGAAAAAGCACCAAGCACGAGGTGCGCCGGTTCGGTTACGGCGGCACCCTCACAATCGTCGGCGCGCCAAAAGGTTCAATCACGGTCGAAGGTTGGCAGCGTAATGAAGTAGATCTGACAGCAGACATCGAACTCCAGGCGGAATCAGAAGCGGACCTGGATCGACTCGCGACTGTCAACGGCTTCGCTTTTGACGAAGATCCAATTCATCTCAGTGTACTCACTACCGGCACACACGACCGTGCTTACATGAAAAAGGTCGCCAAAAACTTTCCCAAGAACTTGCTCAACTTGCCGTGGAAAATCGACTATAAGCTTAAGGTGCCGACCTCGACTGATATCGAAATCAATGGCGGACATGGACCACTGAACGTAGCTGGAGTGGAAGGAGCCCTTCGCATAAACGCGACCGAGGGCGACGCGCTCCTCTCTCTAACCGGAGGCTCGGTTTCAGTTACTGTCGCAGCCGGAAACGTGAAGCTGTTAATTCCAGTTCGTAGTTGGCGCGGCAGTGGCGCCGAGGTACGCCTGGCTGCCGGGATTCTAAGCGTCGAGATGCCGGCGGGTTTTAATGGCGATATCGACGCGGACATACTACGAACCGGCAAAATTGAAAGCACGCTGGAACTGGAGAGTCGGGAAAAGCCGGGTATCACAGAGAAAATCGTGCGCGCGCGCGCGGGTGCTGGTGGCGCAACCTTCAGGTTTACTGTTGGTGATGGGTTGATTAGTTTGAAAAAGAGCGGAGAATGAGCGAGCTAGTATGAGTATCAAATCAGATAAATGGATCCGCCGGATGGCGAATGAATACCGCATGATCGAGCCGTTCGAGCCTGGCCAGGTGAAAGAGGTTGATGGACGGCGCATTGTCTCCTATGGAACCTCCAGTTACGGCTACGACATTCGCTGTGCCGACGAGTTCAAGTTGTTCACCAATATCAACAGCACCATCGTCGATCCCAAAGAGTTTGATGAAAAGAATTTCGTCGACGTGAAGGCCGACTCGGTCATTATCCCACCCAATAGTTTCGCTCTCGCTCGCACCGTTGAGTATTTCCGTATTCCGCGAAATGTTTTGACCGTCTGTTTGGGAAAAAGCACCTACGCTCGCTGCGGTATCCTCGTCAACGTCACGCCTTTCGAACCCGAATGGGAAGGATACGTGACTTTGGAGTTCTCAAACACAACTCCGCTGCCAGCTAAGATCTACGCCAATGAAGGTGTGGCGCAGGTAGTCTTCTTTGAGTCTGACGAGATCTGCGACACGTCCTACAAAGATCGCGGCGGCAAGTACCAGGGGCAGCGCGGCGTCACCTTGCCCAAACTATAGCCAATGCCTGCCAGCCTCGACTTACTCAATTTCAAGCGACTCGATCCGCGAGCCAAACTGCCCTCACGTGGGAGTGCATTCTCAGCCGGCCTGGATGTCTATGCGATCGATGAGGTCCGCATCGAGCCGAAACAACGATTTCTCGCGCGCACCGGCCTTTCCGTAGCCATCCCGGAAGGTTTTTACGGACGGGTCGCGCCACGTTCCGGGTTGGCGGTAAAGAATGGACTCGATGTCCTGGCTGGCGTGATTGATTCTGATTACCGCGGCGAACTTTGCTGCGCGCTCTACAATAGCGGTGACGAGATAATCGTCCTGCCAGCCGAAAGTAAGATTTGCCAACTCATCATTGAAAAGATCATTACTCCCACCGCAGTTTGGGCGGACGATCTTGATGCAACTTCTCGCGGTGAGGGAGGATTCGGCTCGACCGGACAGTGAGCGCGCTTCACAGTAACCAGTTTCAACCCTTCGCCCGTTCTACCTATCGCACTTCCAAAAAATCGCAAAGGAATTCGATCGTGAAAATTCAACCCTCTCGACGGTTATCATACCTGTTACTTTTCGTTCTCGTTGTTGGCTCAGCCAAGTTTGGTTGGGCGCAATCGGCCACCCCGGTCACAACGGCAACGCTGTCCCTAAGCGAACGAGAGCTGGTTGACAGCGTCAAAGTCGATACCATTCGAGAAGTTGTAAACGACTTGTCAGCTGACGCCATGCAGGGGCGAGGTACAGCCCAACCCGGTGGCGATAAAGCGGCCGCCTATCTTAGTGATCGCTTCGCCAAGCTGGGCCTGAAACCGCTCGGCGAAAAGGGTTCGTACCTTCAGCCCGTAAAATTCAAAGAGGTGCAGTTCCAACCTGAGACCAGTATGAAAGTTGGCGATCACTCGCTGAAGCTAGGTGCCGATTTCTACTTTACCCCGCCAATTGCGGAAAAGTCCGTCAGTGGTCCGCTGGTGTTTATTGCTTACGGTCTCATCACTACCACTCCAAAACGCAATGACCTGGCTGGTATCGATGTCCGCGGCAAAATCGTGGTGTTGCTCGATGGTCCACCAAAAGTGGTATCGAAGGAAGCGTGGAAGAAGTCAAAGATCCAGAGAGAGATCATCCGTAATCTCATTGTGTCAGGTGCTGCGGGAATAATCTTTGTGCCGCAGCCCGACGCCGAGCACCCTTACTCCGAGATGGCCGATTACCTTACGCGACGACAAATTGAATTGGCCGATGAAGAAGAAGCACCCAGCTTTCTGCCACCGTTTATCAACGTCAGTGATGCTACTTTGGATCTACTTTTCTCAGCCTCGGGAGTCAGTCGGCAGGAAGCGTTCGCAAAGGCTGAATCGGACAACTTTGTACCCTTCAGTTTGAAGCAGTCTGCTTCTATCACCATCAAGCTCAAGAAGAGCAAAGGTGTAGGTAACAATGTGGTCGGTCTCATGGAGGGCTCAGATCCCAACCTGAAAGCAGAAGCCTTGGTGTATTCAGCACACTACGATGCTTATGGTCTTTCAAATGACAATCGTATCTATCATGGGGCTGCCGACAATGCTTTGGGAGTTGGAGAAATGCTTGCTGTTGCCGAAGTTCTGGCGAAAGCACCGACAAAGCCGCGTCGTTCGATAATTTTCCTGGCGGTGACGGGAGAAGAGTATGGCGGCTACGGCTCGAGTTACTGGGTGAAGAACCCCACCTGGAAAGTGAAACAAGTAGCGGCCGATCTGAACCTCGACGGCATGGGCACAGAGGTGTACGACCAGGTGAAGGTCCTGGTGGGATACGGTGCGGAACACTCTTCACTGGGTACGGTGCTGAATGAAGTAGCGGCTGCGAGTGGCTTGCGAGTTATTCCCGATCCAATGCCGGAGGAGAAGTCTTTCTATCGCTCCGATCATTATTTCTTCGTGAAGAAGGGAATTCCGGGGATCATGATTCTCGGTGCTCCCGACGGCGAGGTTAAGAAGTGGACCGATCGGATGAAGCAGTGGGAGAAGACCGATTACCATCAACCTACAGACACGGTCAAACCAGACTGGAATTGGGATGGTCCACGCACTGTCGCGACAGTGAGTCTGGTGATGGGCCTGCGCATTGCTAACAGCGATAGCATGCCATCGTGGGTATCGAGCTCTGTCTTCAATCGCGAGCGCGGCACTGACAAGCCTGCCCCACCGGAGCCTTGATCTCCGATGCCACGGCCTTGCGCCGTGGTCATTCACGTTCACTGCTAGAAGAGTAAATGACTCAACGAGTAAAGATGCCACGGCCTTGCGCCGTGGAGGTTCACGCTGAGCAACTCACGAACTCGGAATCCCGAACTGCTCAAGCAGCGAACCTAACACAACCACGGCGCAAAGGCCGTGGCATACCAGCCCTGACCTCCCCATCCCATATGGTCGAAACATCCTCCCTCGTACACCCTTTCATCCACCCTTGGTGTGTACTTTTTTTACACCCCAAACCCAGCCGAAATTCGCTTGGAGGCAGCCAGCCGCAGGTTACTTTGTGAGTTTTTTAAGTGTTCTAACCTCGGTCACCCTTCCGAAAGATTTTCGCACTCTCAACCCAACAATCCCCCAACAAATGGCGCATAAAAGCGAGTCAAGCTTCACTGGCACAACGTTTGAAGGAAATCGCTGGAGAGTTTGAAAACTCTGGAGGGAGACTAAGTAAGAACCATGAATATTACGAAGACATTTGCCACAGTCCTGCTGGGAATTTTGCTGTTGGCGACTACTGCCGCCGCCCAGTATGGCAATCCTGATGTTCGTGATGTGGTTCGCAGCATTCAGACGCGTACTGACACGCTCGGTCGCACATTGCAGAATGCCAGCGAGCGGAGCAATATCAGCTCCTACAACCTCAACGAGCTCAACCGGCTGATCAACGATTTCCGATCAGCCACAGACCAAATCGATCGACGCTACAACTCACGACGCCCCAGCTCAGCTGATGTCCGGGTCGTAATGGACCGGGCCACACTGATCGATAACTTCCTCCAAAATAACCGCATGGGC
>DATFRK010000376.1:0-7494 GCA_035263325.1 Pyrinomonadaceae bacterium
TTCAGCGGAGGTGGAAGGAGAAAGAGTGAAACCGGTCGGAGGCGCCGACGGCAGTCGCGTTCCCCTGCTTCGCGTCGGTTTCACACCGTCTGGTCCTTACACCGTGTCGTTTGTATATCTGAACACCGGAGCGAAATTCGCTAAGGCTGGAGCGTACGAGATGACACTGCCCAAACTGGACGTGCCAGTGAACTTTCTGACCTGGGAAGTTTCCCTGCCGGAGCGGCTTCAAGTTAAGCAGTTTGCCGGCAATGCGCTGGCGGCGGAACTTTTACCTGCAGCTGCGCAAGACGTACTCGCCAGCAACTTTGAAGAGTATAAGGACGCAGATGCGAGTTCCTGGACGCAAAATGAAATTGATTTTGCGAGAATGGGAGCAGGCCAGATCGGCGGAATTGTCACGGATCCCAACGGAGCGGTTATCCCGAACGCAACTATAACCGTTCTTAACAGGCAGACTGGAGCCAGCCAGACGACTCAGACAGACGGTGAAGGTCATTGGTTGATTTCCGGCGCTCAACCAGGCGCCACGGCCGTATCAATCAATGCTCCTGGTTTCAAACAGCTCAATCAAGAACTCGCACTGGACAACTCTCATCCGGCCCGCCTGGGTTCCACGTTGGACGTCGGCACGGTGAGTGAGACCGTAACCGTCCAATCCGGCAACATAACTCTCGATGGCATCGATCGAGTGGATCAGCAGGCACGAAAACGCCAAGCGACTTTGCTCAACGCACCGTCGCAGAATGTGGTCAATTTTGCGCGCAGGGTAGCGGGAATTCTTCCGGTACGCGTGGATGTGCCCAGGAGTGGAAGGTCGTACAGGTTTGTTCGTCCGCTGGTGATGGACGAGGAGACAACGATTTCGTTTCAGTACAAGATGACGAAGTAGGGGGGTTTTTGATCTGAGATCTGCGGTCTTGGGTCCTGGGCCTTGGGCCTTTGGCCTTTGGATGCCACGGCCTCGCGCCGTGGAGGGTCACGTTAGCAGCTAAGAAAAACAGCCCCAAAAAATGTTGGCGCCGGTGGCGCCGCACAGAGAGAGGGCTAGATCTAGCGGCAATCGTGAGCACTCCACGGCGCAAGGCCGTGGCATCGTTCATTTTCTATACGAGCTCTCATAGCGGCGAACGTGAGCATTCCACGGCGCAAGGCCGTGGCATCGTTCATTTTTCTATACGAGCTCTCATAGCCGCAATCGTGAGCACTCCACGGCGCAAGGCCGTGGCATCTTGAATACCATCTAGCCTGAACTCAACTATCTCGGCTAGAATTCGCTTGAGCTCGACTATTCGTTACGACACATCTTGTGAGAAGCACCTTCCGCCCCGTCCCTTCTATATTGTTTCGGGCCATTCAAAAAGCAAAATGATCGGACAAACAATCGCGCACTATCGAGTAACCGAAAAGATCGGTGAGGGCGGGATGGGTGAAGTGTATCGCGCTCGCGATACGCAACTGGGACGTGATGTGGCCATCAAGGTCCTCCCAGCCGCGTTCGCGTCGGACCCAGACCGATTGCGCCGGTTTGAGCAGGAAGCCCAGGCCGCTGGTGCACTCAATCATCCAAACATTCTCGTCGTCTATCATATCGGCACTCACAATGGCGCCCCCTATGTCGTCACCGAGTTGCTTGAAGGTCAAACCCTGAGGGAACGACTCGACGATGGCCCACTCTCGCAACGAAAAGCTCTCGAGTATGGGGTGCAAATCGCTCACGGACTGGCCGCCGCCCACGAAAAGGGAATTGTTCATCGCGACCTCAAACCTGACAATCTCTTCATCACCAATGACGACCGGGTCAAGATTCTGGATTTCGGCTTGGCAAAGTTGGTCCAACCCGCGGATGACAACACTGCTCAGACTGATATCGCAACGCGTCGCGTCCACACGGATCCTGGTACGGTGATGGGCACCGCTGGCTACATGTCGCCCGAACAAGTACGAGGTCGGGCGGTTGATCATCGGGCGGACATTTTTTCCTTCGGGGCAGTGCTCTATGAAATGTTGACTGGCAAGCGCGCTTTCCGCGGTGAGTCGGCGGTCGAGACGCTTAATGCCATCCTGAAAGAGGAACCACCCGAACTCAGTACTACCAGTCCGAACATCACACCGGGTCTTGAGCGCGTCGTCTGGCACTGCATTGAGAAGAGTCCGGAGCGACGTTTCCAGTCTGCCACGGATGTAGCCTTCGCGCTCGAAGCACTATCTGGTCAATCCAGTTCTGCAACAGCATCGATCGTTTCTCCGCTTCCCTCTCGGTGGAATCTTGAACGCCTTTTCTGGGTAGGACTGTCGTCGTTATTGTTGATTGGAGTAGCTATTTTCGGGTTTCTCGCCTACAGCCGAACCGGCACTCGTCAAGCAGCGGCTCGTTTAGCGCTGCCACTAGAGCAAAACGAACCGTTTCGCATCGTAATCTCTCCAGACGGGCAACGAGTTCTCTTTCTTGCTCCTAACCCGGACGGCAAAGACATGTTATGGGTGCGGCCCTTGGAGACGGCAAATGCTCAGGTGCTTGAGGGCACGGAAAACGCGCAGGCGCCATTCTGGTCAGCTGATAGTCGATCGATCGGCTATTTTGCCAACGGGAAGCTTTTCAAAATTGACGCCGATGGCGGCAGAGCACAAGCGTTATGTGACGCAGAAGGTTTCGGCGGAGCCTGGAATGCGGAAGGGATCATCCTATTCAACGGCAATGATGGGCTACACCGAATTTCCAGTAATGGTGGCTCTCCGGTGCTCGCAACCAAGGTTGATCCTAAAGAAGAGGGCCACCGTTGGCCTTACTTCCTTCCGGATGGACGTCACTTCATTTTTCTCGCCGATGCCGGGCAAACGGAGGATCACAATATTCGCATCGGCACTCTCGACTCGCAGGAAACGCGCATCCTGTTTCCCGCCATCTCGCGGATTGTCTACGCAAGCGGGTACTTATTATTTGTCAACCAGGGATCGCTGGTGGCCCAACCGTTCGATGCCGGCAGTTTGAAAATGGGTAACGACTCGTTCACGGTGGCCCAACAAGTGGCGGAGGTAGGGCAAAATCATGAGTTCGACTTTTCCGCTTCGGACAATGGCGTGCTTACCTATCAGAGCGGTAATCCTAATTCCCAACTGACCTGGTTTGACAGGACGGGGAAGAAACTCGGCACAGTTGGACCACCGGGTAACTACAGTATGATTTCGCTCGAGCCAAATGGACAACATGTAGCAACTGAAATGCTTGATGCTGATGGCCGAGTTGGAGACGTTTGGTTGTTGGACGTGACCCGCGGCAACAGTTCACGTTTCACTTTCGCGCCGAGTGGTGAAGGATCCCCGATTTGGGCGCCCGACGGCAGCCGCATCATATTCGACTCAAATCGCGGCACAACCAATGGCGTCACTGATCTCTACGAAAAAGCGGCGAGTGGAATTGGCGAAGATCAAGTAGTCCTAAAGAATGAGTTCGCTAAGTTTCCCAGTAGTTGGTCGCATGATGGTCAAAACATTCTCTTCACCTCGTACAATAGATCGAGCAGTGAGATCTGGGTCCTTTCTCTAACTGGGGGCGCCAAGGCCACTCCTTTGATTCATAACGCCAGCTTCTACTACGACTACGGCCAGTTTTCTCCCGACCAACATTACCTTGCCTACGTAGCTAACGAGTCGGGTCATCCGGAGGTTTACGTTCAGACCTATCCTTTGTCGGGCGGTCGCTGGCAGATCTCAGCGGGCGGCGGCTGGGCTCCGTTATGGCGCAACGACGGCAAAGAACTTTTCTACCAGGCGACTGATGGACGGTTGATGGCTGTATCTATCACTACCGGACCAAAGTTCGAGTCTGGTCAACCAACCCAACTTTTCAAGTCGAAGTTCAAGAACAGCGGCAGTTATTCATACGCCGTGTCAGCAGACGGCCAGCGCTTTCTGATTAACACGCCGGTTGAAGATACCAGTCGCAATCCCGTGGCGATCGTCTTCAACTGGACCAGCACATTGAAAGCTAAGTAAGGTCATTCTGGGGCCAGTACGAAAGTTGAGGCGGCCTGAAATTAAGGCGGTGATCTCGCGTTCGCTGAGGCCCGTGAACATTCGAGTGAGAGTTGACCGCCCCAACGCAGGCTACTGCTTTTGGGTTTTTTATCGCTATTTGATGACTATCTCCCCTGGCACACAATTCGGTCGTTACGAAATTCGCTCCAAACTTGGCGCCGGCGGAATGGGTGAAGTCTATCTCGCCCAAGATACAAAACTACGTCGTGAAGTGGCTATCAAAGTCTTGCCTGAGACCGTCGCTCGCGATCCGGACCGCTTGACTCGATTTGAGCGCGAGGCTCGGCTGCTGGCCGCACTCAACCATCCCAATATCGCGTCCATCTACGGCCTGGAGGAGCACGAGCAAAAGCAACTCCTGGTAATGGAACTGGTCAAAGGCAAGACGTTGGCAGAAACACTGGCCGTCGATGGACCACTCTCAGTTAATGAAGCGTTAAAGACCGCCTCCCAGATCGCCGAAGCAGTGGAGACTGCGCATGAACGCGGCATCATCCATCGCGACCTTAAACCCGCCAACGTAATGATCACGGAGGACGAGAACGTTAAAGTGCTCGATTTCGGTCTAGCCAAAGCGTTAGCCGAACAAGCCGTACCAGACAATATTTCAGAATCGCCTACAGTCCTTTACGCGGGCACACAGACAGGGATCATTCTCGGCACGGCCACTTATATGAGTCCCGAACAGGCCAAGGGCAAGAAACTCGACAAGCGTACTGACATCTGGTCGTTCGGCTGCATCCTCTTCGAAATGCTGACTGGCAAGCCACCCTTCGCCGGCGAGACGACCACCGATACGCTGGCGTCGATTGTTCGGGCTGAACCTGATTGGACACTCTTGCCGCCAACCACGCCACCAAGAGTTGTTGAGCTCCTAAAACGCTGTCTCGAAAAAGATCCACGAATGCGTTTGCGTGACATGGGTGATGCGCGGATTGAAATTACTAATGCGCTTACCCGTCCTGCTGAGGAAGCGAAAATTGTTCCCTCAGTTACCACATTGGCGGCGCAACCGAGTCGAGGCCGCAGCATTTTATTTGGTCTCGCCGGGTTGGTGATTGGGGCACTGGTCGCAGCTCTGCTCTTATGGCGTTTTGCGGGCGGGTTATCGCCAGCGCAGCCAGCGGGCCAACCGGCAAGACGTTTCACGATCACACCGGCGGAGGCCGAACCGCTGGCCTTAACCAAGTTTGTGCCGCTGGCGGTCGGCAGAGTGGCACTCGCCATCTCACCCGACGGCAGTAATGTCGTCTATGTCGCCAACCGTGGTGGACACGCGCAACTGGTGCTGCGACCGTTTGACCAGTTTGAAGGCAAGCCGATCTCCGGCACCGAGGGTGCTTACAATCCTTTCTTCTCACCCGATGGTAAATGGGTTGGTTTCTTTGCAGATAACAAACTGAAAAAAGTTTCCCTCAGTGGCGGCGAACCGGTCACCTTGTGCGAGGCGAGAAACCCGATCTGCGCATCCTGGAGAAAGGACGACGAGATCTTTTTCGGCGATCAGGAAGGCGGCACGCTGACACGCGTCTCAGTCTCTGGCGGTACGCCCAAGGCGGTGTCCACTGGCGGCGCGCAGGTCAACGATGTCGAAGTGCTGCCGGGAAATAAGTGGCTGCTCTTTTCCACTCTGCAAGGCAGCAATCCTGACAACGCGGAGATTCGCGCGCTCTCTCTCGAGACCGGTAAAGTCACTACGATCATGCAAGGCGGGAGTGGCCCCCACTATCTTGCCAGTGGCCACCTGCTTTTCACGCGCTCGGGAGCGTTGCTGGCGGCGCCATTTGATCTGAAGACAAATCAGCTTACTGGTCCTGCGGTGGCAGTGCTCGAGGGCGTCAGATCAGAAACGTACGGCAACGCTCAGTTCAGCGTCTCGAATAATGGAACAATAGTTTACATGGCTGGAGCTCCGGGATGGATGGGCAAGCCTGTGTGGGTTGATCGCCAGGGTAAAACTACACCCATAGACTTGCCGGCCCAATGTTACGGCAGCTTCAAGTTGTCGCCGGACGGCAAGCGATTAGCTATTTCGGTCGCTGCTGCTAAGGACGACATTTGGATCTACGAGTTGGAACGCGGGACCTTTCTTCGTTTGACGAACGAGGGAAACAACATCAATCCAGTTTGGTCGCCTGATGGCCGGCAGTTGGCATTTAGTTCGATTCGAGATGGGCATTACGGGATCTTTGTCAAAGCAGCAGATGGCAGCGGCAACGAAGAACAGCTTGCGAGCGCGCCCGCAGGAACAGGACAGATACCTGAATCCTGGTCTCCAGACGGCAAAGCGCTCGCCATTGGGCAATGGAACGCAACCGATCAGGGCGACATCTGGATTCTACCGCTCGACGGTAAGCGCGAGCTCCAGCAATTCCTTCGCACCCAATTTTCAGAGTTCTTCTCATCGTTCTCACCTAATGGTCGCTGGTTAGCCTATACGTCCGATGAGTCTGGCCGTTATGAGGTGTATGTTAGACCGTACCCTGGACCAGGGGGAAAATGGCAGATTTCTACCGAAGGTGGCGAAGAAGCTGTTTGGTCCGCCAACGGTCAGGAGTTGTTCTATCGCAATGGTGAAAAGTGGATGGTAGCCGTCGTGCGCACGAACAATGATTTTAGAGCTGAAACACCTGCGCTGATGTTTGAAAACTACTTCATCAATGTGCTGGGCCTGTCGCACTGGCCGCAACCGGATGGTCAGCGACAAGTGATGATCCAGCCGCTTGGGGCGGAGTCTAACCTCAGGCAAATCAACGTCGTGCTGAATTGGTTTGAGGATCTAAAACGACAGGTCCCGCCCGGCAAATGAGCCAGCTACCGCTTATTTAACCGCCAACCCCTGGTCCAAGGATCGGTAAAACTCAATTTCCCCACCTTCGAAGTGATGCCCACTTGCCTTGACGGAATAGAACTGTTTTGGACCAGAAACCACCGCGGCGAGCGACTGCGCATCACGATAGGGTGACGTGTCGTCATCAGTCGCGTTCAACATTGCAATCGGCTTATCGTCGAGCTTGGCCAGATAATGGCGAGAGTCAAAGACTTTTTCGTGAGGTACACCGTGCGTCAAGTAAATCAGGGCGTCGGTCGGTTTCCAGGCCAGCTCGTTATAGATGGGTAAACTAATCGCTACTACTCGGTCGACGCGATCTCTCAGGTGTGGATCGGTGGCCATCAGGACACTATACCCTGCGCCTATGGACCAGCCGGCGAGAGTAGCACGCTCTGTACTAATCACTCCTGGCTGTGCCAGAGAGGCGGTAATGAGGGCGTCATAATCGGTCGCCAGCTCATCTGGCAACACCGGTTTTTGTGAACTGGCAAACTGCACCAGGTAATCTTTGATGTTGAAACCAACCACCGTTCGCCCTGTGCCGGCAATGTGAGCAGCAACATCGGCGCAAAACGGACTCCAGCCCCCATCACCGCTGGTAAAGAGAACCACTGGTTGTTTGA
>DATFRK010000377.1:0-2135 GCA_035263325.1 Pyrinomonadaceae bacterium
GGGCTGATCCGATCGGGGCAAATGACATTGAGGACTCCATTGCATTGAAATTGTGTGCGCCCTTTACCATCGGGAGTGCCGGTGGCAGGATCGTAAATCAACTGAGGAATAGGCAGACTCAACGCAGCCCTGAAGTCACCATTGCGAAAATCCGTCGTAGGAATCGTGGGCCGCGTAACATCGCCGCGGCGATCCCGGATACCTTGATAATCCCCGAAGAAGAAGGTCTTGTTCTTGATGATCGGCCCACCCAGCGTGAACCCGAACTGGTTATAAACGCTGTGCGCCTTCGTTGTCGCGAAATAAGGGCGAGCTGCTAATTTATCGACTCGATTGAATTCGTAGACGCTGCCGTGTAGTTGATTTGAACCCGAGCGCAACGTGACGTTGGTCACTGCTCCACCGGCGCGGCCCAGTTCCGCTTCGTAGTTGCTGGTGGTGATGTCTACTGAAGATAGCGCCTCGATGGGAGGGATAAGCACCGTGAGCAGCCCTGTGCGATGGTTGTTGTCGATGCCTTCGATCTGCACATTGTTGGCGAGCCGTGACTGGCCATTAACCTGTGTGGAGAGGCTGTCCTGCGAGTTGAAAAATTCCGAATGTGGGCGAAAAGCGCGAGTCGCACCGGGGACCAGGTTCAACAGGCTTTGAAAATTCCGGTTGAAAGTGAGAGGCATGTCTTGAAGCTGCTTTGTTTCGATCTGCCGGCCAACGTCTGCACGCTCCGTCTGAAGTAATGGGACAGTGGCGGAGACCTCGACGGACTGGCTGATCTCGCCGGGTTCTAGTTGCAAGTCCACCCGCGTGTCGTTATTGACGCGCACATCGACCTTATCGCGGATACTCTTCTTGAAGCCCGTCAGCTCTATTTCGATTCGGTAAACACCACGATCGAGATTACCGAAAACGTAATTGCCACTCTCGTTCGTGACGGCCGAGCGGCTCAGGTTGGTGTTCACCTCGGTAATAGTCACTTTCGCCCCCGGGAGCACAGCACCATTGCTGTCTGTGATCGTACCGAGAAGAGACCCATTGACTGCCTGTCCGAAGACGGTCGAGCAGATACTGAACATAGCCAGTACCAAAATTAACTTCACTCTTGCGATCTTCATTTCATTACCTCACTTGGAAAATGCCCTGATAAAAGTTAGCGCGAGCGTTGCCGCCCGCGCTAATTTTGTCGAGTTTTTTGCTTTGGATTTTTAGAATCCGACCCTCAGGCCGAAGCGAAACTGGCGCTCAGGGAAGTCAGGCCTAGTACCGTTGATTTCTGTGAATCCGTTCAGGCTACTGATCTCGCCTCCGGGAGTAAACAGCAAATTGGAGACGTTGCCGCCCGGGGGGTTGAACTTCGGAGTGTTGGTGAAGTTGAAGGACTCCGCACGGAATTGCAGCGTCACCCTCTCCGTCACATGAAACTGGCGGAAGAGACCGAAATCCCAATTGCTGACACCAGGAGCGCGCAAAAGATTCCAGCCTGCCGTGCCGAAGCGAAAAACGCCGGGCGATACTCGTGCTGGATCGCGGAATGCCGTGGGATCGAAGTAGGGATTGCCCGGTCCTACGCCACCGAGGATCTTTACCTGGTCCACTACCAGATCGGCGCGTTGATTGCTTTCGGGCGCGTTGAGCGATGCGCCGCCATTTGCCGTCACACTGAAGGGCGGTCCGCTCAGGAAGCTAAGGATATTGTTGACCTGCCAGCCGCCGACTAACCGCGAGAGCACTCCTCCGCCACTGAGCCACTTCCGGCCTTTGCCGAACGGCAGCTCGACGATGTTGGTGATCTGCAAATTGTGTGTGCGGTCAAAGTTGCTGAGCGACCGATTGAGATTAAAGTACTGCGGAATATTGATGCGCAGCGTATTGTCGCTATCGGGTATCCCGGCAGTCGTGATCGACTTCGACCAGGTGTAATTGACGCCGAGCTGATAGAAGTCCTGGAAGCGACGTTCGAATCGCACTTGCATCGCGTCATAGTGACTGTTTCCAACAGGCGACACCATTTGAGTCTGCGCTGTGCGACGAAAGGCGGGAGTGTTTAACTGTCGCCCGGGCTGATCTCCGCCTATCGGCGACCAGTTCAACTCGGCCAAACCGAGCTGGCCGATCTGGCGCGTCGCCACGTATGCGAC
>DATFRK010000378.1:0-3112 GCA_035263325.1 Pyrinomonadaceae bacterium
GGAATCAGATAGAGAATTGTACAAGCAATTAACACCACGCCGATCGGAAGAATAGTATTTTCCGGATAGCCAAGTTTGAGATTAGCTTCGACGACGAATGCCGGCTTCACTAATTTCATGGCTCCGTCCAACAACAGCAACAGCGCGAGTAGCCCGGTCAAAATCCATCCGGTCCAAAACCTCGCCTTGGACACCGCTCCCACTTGAGCTACAGATTGCATACGGTCCACCTCCAAGTGTACCTGTGTCAAATCATCTGCGTCGGTAGAAATGTTTGGCTTGGTAACGTCGCTAGGGGTACTTTTGTTCGGGAAATTAGTTGCGATTTCCTTGTTTCCTGCGGGATGGTGTTACCGAATTCTTCGCGCTTACACCCGTCTCATTTTGGGCCATGCGCTCCTTGACAAACTTCCTGACAAGGGAAACCGGCAAAGGTTTGGCGGTCGAAAAGTGAATCGCGCTCTTCGTTGTATCAAATCCCTGCAACTCATCCTGGGTACACTTAGGCATCATTTGGCTTGTCCCAGTTGAACATCCAATTGATCCCAAACCGATCTTTGAGCATCCCAAACCGCGCGCCCCAAAAGGCATCACTCAGCGGCATAGTCACCGTGCCCTTCTCTCCCAGAGCACCGAACAGTCTCTCAATCTCTTCCGCGCTTTCACAGTCGATTGAGATGGAAAAATTAGTTCCCTGTTGCCAGGGCATGCCCGGCATCGTGTCTGAAGCCATCAAAAAGACGGTTCCCTTCGTCAGTTTTGCATGAATGACTCTGTCCTTTGCCTCTGCCGGATACGCAAACGCTTTGGCATCGGCGAACGACATCAGATCTAACCTGGCTCCCAGGCACTGCGAATAGAACTGCATTGCTTCACGACAGTTTCCATCAAACATCAAATAAGTGTTGACCTGCTTCACGGCGTACTCCCTGGTTACGCAACCGCTGGCTCTTCTTTCCGACGAGTACTCCTGGCTTCTATTCCTCCGGCAGTCCGGGGATTTCGAGTACCGGGCGGATCTCAATTGTGCCTAATCGTGCAACTGGAATGCGTTCGGCGACGTTTATAGCCTCATCGAGGTTCCTGGCTTCTATCAAATAGAAACCGCCGAGTTGCTCTCTGGCTTCGGCGAATGGACCGTCGGTGACCAGCCGACGATTTTCGCGCACGCGAACACTCGTAGCCGTCGCTACCGAGTGCAGCGGGCTGGCTAGGAGATACTGCCCCTTGGTTTTCATATCCTGTGCTAATTGAGCTGACTCAATATAACAATGCTCGCGCTCGGTTTCATTCATTGCTTTTTCATCGTAATAGACCAACAGCATGTATCTCATCGTCTGCGCCTCCACCAGTTAATCGAACGATCTGTGCCCGGATCGACACGTTACCACTAATTTTTTATTATTCGGCATGCTGCCAAACCCCAACATAACAGTTGCTGATGTGTACCGCGCGGATTGGGGTCGAATTGTTGCCACGCTCATCCGCCTCTTCGGCGATTTCGACCTGGCCGAGGAAGTTGCGCAGGAAGCATTTGCTGCTGCTGTCGATCAGTGGCGAAGCGATGGCGTACCTGAATTTCCTCGCGCCTGGATAATACAGACTGCGAAACACAAGGCTATCGACCGACTCCGTCGCCAGACCCGATTCCAGGAAAAACTTACAGAGCGGGTCGAATCCGGCCTGATCCCAACCTTCGAGGAACCGAATTACGACACGGAAGAAATTCCCGACGATCGCTTGCGACTGATCTTTACTTGTTGTCACCCGGCACTGGCCCTGGAAGCCCAGGTCGCGCTCACGTTGCGCACTCTTGGAGGCCTGGAAACTGATGAGATCGCGCGCGCCTTTCTGGTACCCACGCCAACTATGGCCCAACGAATTGTGCGGGCCAAGCGAAAGATTCGCGATGCCCGGATTCCTTACCAGGTGCCGGATACAAACGATATGCCTGAGCGGCTTGATGCCGTTCTGACAGCGATCTATCTGATTTTCAATGAAGGCTACGCACCGACACGCGGCGGACCGCCAGTCAGAGCAGATCTTTGCAACGAAGCTATTCGTCTGGGTCGACTGGTGCAAATGTTACTGGAACCACAGCAGAACCAGGAAGTGACTGGACTCCTCGCACTTATGTTGCTGCATGACTCGCGACGCGATGCCCGACTGGATGAAGCCGGTGATCTAGTAGTGCTGGAAGAACAGGACCGTAGCCGTTGGAATCACCGCCAGATTGAGGAAGCACTGCCGCTTGTCGACGAAGCGTTGCGGGTCGAGCCTGGACCATTCGCAATAGAGGCGGCGATTGCGGCCGAACACTGCAAGGCCCCGCAAGCAAAGGATACGAATTGGCCCAGGATCGTGCGTCTCTACGACCAACTCGAACAGCTGTTGCCTTCGCCGGTTGTTTCACTCAATCGCACGGTCGCGGTGGCCATGGCTGAAGGACCGGAAAAGGGGTTGGAGCTGCTTGAATCACTCACCGCGAGCGGGCAGCTTGAGGACTACCATCTGCTGCATGCCGCCCGAGCGGATCTCTTGCGGCGGCTGGGTTCCAAAACAGAAGCCGCGAAGAGTTATGAGAGAGCACTCGAACTGGCCACCAACGACAGTGAACGTCGATTCCTGGAGCGCCGGCTGAATGAGGTTGCGAGCGTTGGGACCGCAGGCGGCCCGTCTGCACATTGACTCACATCTGCCTCAGTGCTGACTGAACACTACATCGTCAATCGCCACGTCGTGCTTGACCTCGTCGACCTTGAAGGCGATCGAAAAGTGCGGCGAGGAACTCGTAACCCGAAACGGAACCTTGATACCTTCTACGTCGCGCCAATCATCGTAGTAGGTCTCCACCGGCGCCCGCTCGCGCCAGTTTGAACGCACTCCGTCCCATCGTATCAACAGCCCTGACGTCATCTCGAAATAGAATTTCTCGGCCTCGCCGTCGCCAGGTTTCGCCTCAACCAGATAGGCTTCGCGATAGCCAATCTTCACGCGGCCGAGCACCTTTACCTCTGAATAATTCACTTTCAGTCTCAATGGTGCGTAGAAGTCGCAGTCTCGTTGCAACTCGGCCAACTCGAGGCCCTTCAAGCGATGTACTCCGCTCGCG
>DATFRK010000379.1:0-10154 GCA_035263325.1 Pyrinomonadaceae bacterium
AGCGAGATTCTTACTCATCGGCGAGCGCAGCCTTTAAGCGGAACCTTCCGCCGGGCTGCGTTTTTCATTAAGAACTTCAATTTGCTTGACTGGAGGTAGACATCGAATCGACCTCAGTCAATAAACTATGGCGGAGATATAGGGAATCATGGCGGAAATAACAGCAGCGGCAGTTAAGCAACTGCGAGAAAAAACCGGCGCCGGAATGATGGAGTGCAAGAATGCACTGGTTGAGTCTCAGGGCGACGAGGAAAAGGCAATTGAGATCCTCCGTAAGCGGGGCCTGGCTTCGGCGAAGAAGCGTGAAGGCCGAATTGCGGCCGAAGGGATCGTGGGCCAGTATATCCATATGGGTGGCAAGGTAGGCGTGTTGGTGGAAGTAAATTGCGAAACGGACTTCGTAGCGCGTGGCGATGAGTTTCAACAGCTTGTCAAAGATGTCGCTATGCACATCGCTGCGGCCGAACCACGCTTTGTCACCCGCGAGGAAGTACCCGCGGATGCGCTTGAGAAGGAGCGAGAAATTGCGCGGGCCCAGGCGAAGAACGATCCCAAGAACGCGAACAAGCCGGAACAGGTAATTGATAAGATTGTCGAGGGTCGGCTCAATAAATACTACGAAGAGACGGTGCTGCTTGATCAGCCGTTCGTCAAAGACCCGGCCAAGACTATCAGCGAGCTGATTACCGAAAAGGTCGCGAAGACTGGCGAGCGCATTAGCATTCGCCGGTTCACCCGTTACAAAATGGGTGAGGGCCTCGACCGTCGTGACGAGGACTTCGGCGGCGAAGTGGCTTCACTGCTCGGCTAATTCGCCTACAAACTGTGTTTTCTCTTTTTTTGAGGTTCTTCTGCTGGAGCTTCTCCTAAATGGCCACAACTAAAAGCGATGCCGCAACTACAGGGATGGCGTACCGTCGGGTTCTGCTAAAGATCTCCGGCGAAGCCTTAATGGGTGAACAGAACTACGGCATTGACGTCAATGTCGCGCGTAGCGTCGCAGAAGAACTCAAGGCGGTTCATGAACTGGGCGTCCAGGTCGCGGTGGTGGTCGGCGGCGGTAACATCTTCCGCGGCGTTTCGAAGAGTGCCGGCAATATGGACCGCTCTTCGGCCGATTACATCGGCATGCTCGCAACTGTCATGAACGCAGTGGTGTTGCAGGACGCGCTGGAAAAGATCCAGGTTGACACGCGAGTACTGTCGGCAGTCGATATTCCCCAATTGGCGGAGTCGTTCATTCGCCGCCGCGCCGTCAGGCATCTCGAAAAAGGTCGGGTGGTGATTTTTGCCGCCGGCACCGGCAATCCCTACTTCACTACGGATTCGGCAGCCGCCTTGAGAGCACTCGAAATCAAGGCTGACATCATCTTGAAGGCAACGAAGGTGGATGGTGTCTATTCAGCTGATCCAATGGCTGACAAAACGGCGGAGCTCTTCAACAAGATCAGCTTCCAGGAAGTGCTGGAGCGCCAGTTACGGGTGATGGATACGTCTGCTATTTCCCTGTGCATGGATAACAACCTGCCGATCATCGTCTTTAATATGCGCGAACCCGGCAACATTAAGCGGGTGGTTGCCGGCGCGCCGGGCGTCGGTACAATAGTCTCGTCCGCGAAATCAGCCTAGTTCCCCGTCGAGTCGCTCTGTGGCAAGGTGGAAGTTATCCTTCCGCTGAAACCTTTGAGGGAGAGTAAGCACTATGAGTGAAAAGGACGTTATCAAAGAAACACGCCCCCGGATGGACACAGTCATCGAGGACTTTCGCCGCAAGCTCGCCACGGTGCGCACCGGACGAGCCGCCGTAAGCCTGCTGGACACTGTGATGGTAGATTACTACGGCACCATGACACCGCTTAGTCAGATGGCTTCCGTGCATGCCCCCGAACCGCAGATGCTCACCGTGCAGCCGTGGGACCAATCGCAAATCGCCGCCGTGGAAAAAGCGGTGCGGGCTGCAGACCTGGGCTTGAACCCTTCGAACGATGGCAAGCTGGTGCGCATTCCCATCCCGCCGCTAACTGAAGAACGTCGTAAACAGATGGCCAAACAAGTCCATGACATCGCTGAGGATCATCGAACCGCAATCAGAAATGTGCGCCGCGACGGGAATGAGCGATTGAAGAAGATGTTGAAGGACAAGGTAATTTCCGAGGACAACGAACGCGACGGCCTCGAAGAGATCCAGCGACTAACCAACAGCTATATAGGCAAGATCGACGAACTGTCGAAGACGAAGGAACAGGAAATCACCAGCGTCTAAACAATGCCAATTGGTGATTGCCGCTTGCCGGTTGCTGCAAAAGGTTAATTCCAATCGACAATTAGCAATCGGCAATCTCATCTAGTGCGGGATGACGAACGCGTCCTCAGCCAGCGTCTGATTCAGCTTTACTTCCTTAACACTGTACTCCGCAAAGAATGCGCCTTGCGGCATTTCAAATCGCTGCGAGAAACTGAACGGCACGAGTACGCCTTCGATCTCTTTGAACTTGTTGTTCTCCGTACCAAAAGTATAGCCGTTATAGTAAAGCAGGAAGCTCATTACCCGGCCGTTGGACGCGTCGATATAAAAGTCGGTCGTGTACCCTTCCGGATCAACAATTCTGAAACCGCGCTGCTTCTTCTTATCCGCGATCGCCGTAATCTTGTAGCCAGGTTGGTCGTATCGACGAAGAGCACCCAGGCCAAACTTGGTGAGCGGGGGCACTTCCACCCCCGGCATAGAGCTGAAGGATTGTTGTCCGTCGTAGATCTGTTTGAAGACGATGGCCGGGCGCGCATCAATCTCCATCCGTAGCTTTTCGCCGGCGGTAACAATCGAAAATGCCCCCGGGATCGACTGGATGCTGTTTGGCGGGTAAAGCGAGACCGAACCACGCAAAATCATGTTCTGCACACTGCGGAACTTCTCACCACCCTGGGCCATGAACGCCGCCCGCGCTAGATCAGAGGGCGTACTGGTGGCTGTAATCGTTACCGCTGCAGCAGTCGAAGCTGCCGGTGCCGCGGTGCCGTTCTTAGCCGCTTCCTGGGCCTGAACCACCAACGAAAGCCCGAGTACGAGCACGATTGAAACTACAAACCTTATTCTCATCTTGAATAAATCCTTTTCTGAGAGCGCAGGCGGCTAGCCTGCACTATTTTCACACGTAGTACTTACTGTCATAGAGAATGCAGGCGATCCGCCTGCGGTCCCATTTAGAAGTTCAACCGCACCTGGGCGTAGATGCGTCGATTCCCTGCCCCGGTGCTGCCGCCACCACCGCCAAAACCACCGAAACTACCGGCCAGGCCCAACGATTGCCCAAAACTTGGTGACAGCAGGTTCCCTACCGGTGGGGCAAGGTTCACGCGGTTGAAAAGATTCTGGAAGTTGATCGAGACATTGAGATTGAATCTTTTCTCACTGGGCGCTGCGCCTGATGGTCCACCTTGCGGGCCTGCTCCTGCCGCGGCAACTTTCGCCGCCGGTACACCACCGCCACCAGCAGCAACCATTGGACCACCACTCGGTCCACCGGCGGCTCGCTTCTCACCTCCGCCTGAACCCGGCGCGGTCGCCGCTTGCCCCTGTGACCTGGCGGGTGCCGCGTTGGCCCGGTGAATCTCACCGAAGGCAAAAGTCCGACTGAGTCGCAGATTGACGGTGAACGAGCCAGGACTATGGCCAAAGTTTCGGGGGATTATCCTGTCCCCAGTCAAGGGAACGAGATTGAAATTGCCAAACGGCGTGCAGCGAATGGTCGACAGAGTGCAATCGACATTTGCCGGGGCGAAAGCGGGACGCTCATTCGATACGCGGTCGAGATTCAGGTCTTGTCCCGTGGTGATGTTGAACGGAGGTCCGGTATTGGCAATGATGAAAGGATTGATTACCACTTTCCACCAGGGTGAATTTATCGTGCCAAAAATTGTGAACCGATGTCGGATATCAAACGCGGCGCGGCCAAATTCCCCACTCAAATCGTAAGAATTCATGGGGAACAAATTGCCACCTTGTCCGTCAGTATCATTGGTGGTCTTACTGAGCGAGTAGTTTCCGGACAGAGTCAGGGCCCGACTGAAACGGCTATTGAAACCAATGAAGAACTGTCGCTGATTGAACTGGCCGCTGGCTTCATAACGGTAGACTTCACCAAGCGCTGGGTTCGGCCGCAAACCGTTGGGCGTAATTGGCGTTATGGTCGCGGGCAACGGTGCGTTCACGTCTCGAGCCCGAATTACGTGGGTGATGCGGATGTTATAGAAACCAACGAACATCGACATATTGCGCGGGAGCTGTCTTTCAACCTGGGTGCCAACGACCATCACAGTAGGATTTTGAATATGGGGATCGACCAGCCAGATAGTTTGTTGCGTTGCCGGAATACCCGCCACGGGTGGCACTGAAGTTGGGCTGAACTGGTTCAGAATATTGTAGGTCAACGCCACGTTCGGTGCCTGCTGCTCAGCAATGGTTGGCGCCTTGATGCGTCTCGCTTCCTCGGTGACAAATGTTTGCTCAACATTGACGCCGTTGAAGCGATTTGCCTGCAGCGTCGAACCCTCATTGAACCGGTTATAGAAAAATCCCCCACCTACTCTGATCACCATCTTTGGTGGTTTAGCACTGTTCGCCGCACCAGGAGACCAGGCCACCGCAACTCGCGGGGCAAAGTCATACTTGCTGTGAGTATTGGTTTGCGTCTCGTAGCGCAGTCCATAACTAAAAGTAAGGTTCGATCTGATGCGCCAATCGTCCTGCACGTAGACACCAATATCTGTTTGACTCACATCAGCGAACGGATTACCGGCACTGATATTAAACGATGCCGCTCCACCACCGGCGGCGCGAATTTGCTCCGGCGTAAACCCTTGTTGCTGCATTCGCAGTGTCAGTTGATAACGTTCAATGCTCGATAGGCCGAAACCGCCGGTGAAGGTCCAACTACCACCAAAATTTGACGGACTCGTATCATCAACTTTTACCCCTCTCACCCGACCACCAAACTTGATCGCGTGCTGCCCTTTTTGAATCGCGGTGAAGTTGTTCAACTCCCAGCTGTCTCTTTCATTGATCGAGTGTCCCACCTGGGAACCGCCAGAGTTAAACGAGCCACTGACATTAAGCGCCGGCACTGCATTGCTGCCGATTTGTTCATTGCGGTTGTGAGAATATTGAAAGCGAACCTCGTTGATGGTGGTGGGACTCAACACAGCAGTTTCCGTCAGCTGTATATTCTGAAAAGTTGAGGCGAAATCATAGCCACGCTCAGGCAGCGTAAAGCCACCCACCCCCTGGTTCTCGGTAGTGGAGTGGAAGTAGCCGTAACGAGCCACCAGCGTGTTATTGGTGTTTATCGCGTAATCAATTCTGGGACTGAAGTTAGTGTTTCGGCGCGGCACCAGAAATCCGTTGCCGACCTCGACGATATTGAGCGAGGGGTCGAGCACAGTGGCGCGTATGAGCTCGTTGTCGTCCGTTTCAAAGCGCCCAAATTCCACGAAAAAGGAGGCCTTCCTTTTGACCACCGGCCCAGCGAGATTAAAGTTGTACTGGCGGATTTGAAAGGGAGTTCGTTTGCTGGAACTGATGGCAAACGGGTTACGCGAGTTGAGACTTTCATCATTGAAATTGAACGAAGCGCCACCGCGTAATTTGTCGGTACCTGGACGAGTTAGAACGTCGATCCGGCCCGAGGGCTGGTCGTTTTCCGCCGCGAAAGGATTCTGATTGATACGAATCTCACGAATGGAATCCTTTGAAGGCAGGCTGTTACCGGAAAAGCCGTCAACAAAAATCTGCCCACCGTTTGGGCCAACGGATGGTCCAGCGAGCGCCTGCAGCGCCGCCGCTAGTTCATCGGGATCATCCGGCAACGCATCAAGATCTTTGCCAGAGATAACTGTTTGATTGGCATTGTTGGTTGCGTCAGTACTGACCGGTGTTTCCGCCCCCACGGTAACTTTTTCTTCAATCGTCACTTTCAACGTCAAATCTAGTGTTTGCCGTTGTCCGGTAACATTGATCTCATTGTCGCTCGAGGGAGCGAAGCCTGGGGCTACCGCAGACAAGGTGTACTTGCCAGGCGCAAGGGCGGAGAAAGTATAGACGCCTTCGCCATTCGTGGTCGTTTTCTTCTGCACTCCGCTGGCATCAGTCAGCGTCACGGAAGCCCCAACGATCGCGGCTCCCAACTCGTCTTTAATCAAGCCGCGCAGAGTGCCTCGTGTTTGCTGCGCGAAGATTAAAGTCGAGGCAAGAAAAAACGTCAAAAGAACACCGAGAATGGTGCGGGGAGTTGTTCGGGTAGAGTTCATTTTCAAACCTTTGGGGAAATAAGGCATAAACGCCCTATGTGGGCCGAAAACCAAAGGTCGGACGCCTGCAGCGATAACAGGCGTCCGCGCGCTTTGACACTAATGCGTTATGGCAAGCCGATGCCGAATGAAATGCCGCCCGCGCCTATACCTCCTGCGGGATTAGGTGCCTGTCCTTGCTGTGGTCTTGGCGCCAACATCGCCAGAAGCGTGTCAGCTCCGGAAACCAGGGAAATAGCAGTCAGTCGAGTTGGGTCAACTCCCTGCGTGCTGGAAACTAAGATCGTGTCGCCCGCCTTAATATCCGCGATAGTGATGGTAGGCAGACGCTCAAGCATATCGTTGATGTTGAATCCGCCGCCGCGTCCCCCGGGTCCTCCGGGTCCGCCCGCACCACCTGGTCCACCAGGTCTTGCGCCTGCAGCCTGACCGCCTTGTGGGGGCGGCGCGCCACCTTGTGGTGGTCCACCACCTGGTCCACGTCCGCCACCCATCATCATGCCTCCCATTTCAGACGCGGGTGGAAACTTCCGCAATACCGCATCTTGTTTGATAACGATGGTGAGTGGTGTCTTCTTCTCCAGGTCACGGATTTTGACCTCACCAGTGGCCGCATCAACTGCCGTTACAGTGCCGGCTACGGTGCGAAAACTTCCGGTAACCACTTTCTCTGGACTGAACTTGAGACCGTCCTCACTTCGATCTCCGAGGGCCCTGAGCTGATCACCCACTTTGAGTTCAGTAAAAGTTGCCGGCTTGGCGTCGCTGAACTTGATCGAGTCAGGCGCGTAGCGACGCATCTCGGTCTTGTCCGTGACAGGAATAATGACTGTCTGATTGCCCCCCATCGCCCGATGAGTAATAGTGATTTCGTGAGTGTCTGGCTTAAGTGCAGTAACCACTCCCAGGATTCCTCGCCTCCGCCATTCAGCTCTTTCCGCCTCCTGCTTCTTTGTTATGTCAGCCTTGGTCATAACGATAATAGCGGTGGCGGATGGCACTGATTTCTTGTCTTCGGAGACGCGGCCCCGCGCCCAAACTCGGTCACCCTGGGCCACGTCGGTGATCGTTATCTTGGCCGCGTTCGTAAGCGTCTGTTCTCCCGGTGCCAATCGCATGTAGGCTGTCTTGTCAGTCAGGGAGATTGAGACTTCAGAGCCTGCGTCAGTCTTGATAGTCAGCTGCTTTGCAGTCGCATCAATCGACTTAACTTCTCCAATGGCCCCAGTTGCAGTAATCGCCGAATCGCCTGCGGGAGTCTGCGCGGAAACGCTGGTTGAGGCTAGAAAGGTCAGTCCTAGTGCGACTGCGAATAAGAGCGCCCTCATTAGCATTCCTTTCTTTTCCTAAAAAGGTGAACACCGCAAAAAGCGGTTTTATGACAAATGCAGGATCGCCAGGATGCAACAGGATTACCGCGAAAAAGCCATGATCAGGTACGAAACGACTCCTGGGAATGTTCGCCCTTGCGGCAGTCCAGTTACCCCCTACGAGTATGACGATTGAAATCCTCAGAAATAACGCGCCATAGACGCTAAAGTTGCAGAAGACTTCAATCCCCGAACGCTTGTCCGGGATAGTTATGATGCACCAGGGTCCGGTTTGGAGCCCTATTTCAGAAGGTTTTGCTCGCCTCAGCCCGCCGCCAACCTACCTGGTAACGAGCAGTGAGGGTTAGTCCGAGACTGATCAGCCCAATCAAAATAACCACGAAGGGCCAAATGTAAGGTAATGATGTAAGCAACACCCAAAAAGCTGTACCCAGCAGCAGGGCCACTGCTTCTGAGCTCTTGCCGACCGGAAAATACTTCTGCTGTAACCAGCGACCCGTGGCGGCAGCTAACACAACGCGCCCAAACAGCCAGGCCAGCACTGTCAGGAGCATCGCCATTAAACCGATGAACACGCTGATCGTTTGTGGCAGTAGGCGGAGACCAACTTCGACTCCGGCAGCAATGACTAATGCTCCTACCAGGCCGATTACTGCTACTCGCAAACTCGTCAAGCGCAGGCGCGTTACTCCCCGGCTAATTGTCCCCGGCATCGCAGCGGTCAGCGCCAGCGACACGATAAACCAGAATAAGAGCGCTAGTAGACGCAGACCAAGATAGCCGGAGGTAAGGCGAGGTCGTAATATGCCGGTTGGTGAGCGCATCAGCTCGCCGATCTCTTGTTGATAGCCGGCGTACATGATGGTCTTGGCCTCGGGCGTTCGATTTGGCGGTTTCTCACCGGTGCGATACGTGCCTCCCAGGACGATCACGTCGCCACCTATTCTTGAGCCATCGGCTTGGATCACAGAGCCACCAATCGCCGCCACGTCACCTTCGACGGTCCCCTCTACGATAACGTCACCGCCGAAAGATATCGCGCCCTGCTTTACGGTGCCGGTGATGCGCACCGACTGGCCCAATCCGAAGACGTCACTGTCAGTTACGCCGCTGACAACGATTTCGTTGTCGGCAGCCGTTGCCCGGTCACTAGTCTGACCATAGGCCACGCCAAACAGCACAAAAGCCGAAATCAGAAGACCAATTGAATTGATAAGCTTGCTTCGATTAAGGAAGTTGTGAGGTGCCCACAGACACGATTCGCTTCCAGTTTGTGAGCGGGAAATAACCATTACATGCCAACAATCCTTTATTCTGTCGCCCCACTGCGATGATAGTTTGAGATCAACCGAGAGAGTAGGAAACCGCCGGCGGCGAGTACTACGAGGACGAGAACTAGACTTCCTGACTCAACCACGAACTTCCTGCTGAGCACTTTAGAAACTACTGTCAGACTGGCAGCCGTATCGTAGGCCGCATTCCATAAGAACTCGGCCAGCCCCCAAAAAACGCCCACTACTTTGCGTCCAAATCTAACTGTGTAGTCCCTTGCGGTCGCGCCGAGGAGTGCAAAAGAAGTGAGGGCCAGGACCAACGAAAAAGCGAGGGCCTTCTTATGTTCAGAGACTGACCGAACCCCTCTCATATCACTGACTGCTCGAACCGCAACCAGGTGAGAAAAATTAGCCGGTACATCAAGATCGTCCGGCTGCGTCAGCGCGGCATCAAGTTCACACATAAAAAGCTGGTGTGCTCTCAGCTCAATGCGACACAGGTCACATCCGGCCAAATGATCTTCTAAGAGTTCACTAGTCGCTTGGTCTAACTCGCCCTCAAGGTAGGGGGCGATTAGATTTACTGGGCAGGTCTGTTGCTTCAAGTGCTCCCCTGTTCGCTCGCCGGTCTCAGGCGCTGGTAATACCCTTCTCCACAAATTGCTGACGCATCATTTCGCGGGCCCTGAACAAGCGATTCTTAACTGTACCTAAGGGCAGGCCGGTTACTTCGACGATCTCTTCGTAGGTTAGGTCTTGCGAGTGGCGCAGAATGATCAGCTCACGATAAGCTGCCGGTAAGGTGCGGACCACTGACTCAATCTCACTGCGCCGCTCCCTGCGTTCGCTTTCCTGTTCCGGAGTGGGGTGGCCACTTTCCAACGGCAGTTCAAATTGATCATCTTCAGGGCCATTGATGATTGACTGTTCCCGGGCCGCGTTGCGCCGAAGATGGTCAACGGCTGAGTTGTGGGCGATCTTGTAGATCCAGGTTGAGAATTTGAACTCCGCCCGGTAGCGCCGGAGCGAGCCGTACACTTTGATAAAAATCTCCTGGGTCAAATCCAGGGCCGCCTCATAGTCGCCCACCATCCGGTAGACATAGGCTGAGATGGGCCGCTGATATCGACGTACCAGTTCCTCAAAACTGCCTTCGGCGCCAGTAACCGCGGTGGCAACGAGGTCTTGATCGGTTGCCGAACTGAAGTCGCGTAAATAGAAAGGCGAGACCGCTACATTCATAATC
>DATFRK010000380.1:0-10261 GCA_035263325.1 Pyrinomonadaceae bacterium
GAATGAGAATGATGCCATGGCTGTTGCTGACCTTTGTGATCCTGGCGAGTGCGATTGTGGAAACTCGACCGCAGGTGCTGGCAACAGTGCACGGCTTAGTTGAGCAGGTAGTAGCGTTTCTGAGCTAATAGAACCCGTCGCTACGGCTCCGGGTTCTCTATTGCGCCGCTGCTTCTGCCAAAGGACGTTTGAGCCAAAGAAAGAGGCCGGCAGCAATTATTTGCGCTACGACGCCGAAGACCACCAGGGCCATGAGCGAATGGTCATAAAGCAGACCCATCGCGACGCTGCCAATAAACCATAGCACCCCATAAGCTCCATTGAACGCTCCAAACGCTGAACCTCGCTTATTCATCGACACCACCTGAGCTATTCCGCCTCGCAGCGTTGCGTCCTGCGCTCCTAAACCAGTCGCCCAACAAGCCACACCGATATAGCCACCCACTGTCCCGCCGAGAAACCCGAAAGGCAAGGTGAGCAGGGAGACGAGAATCCCGATCACGATCACCTGGATACCGTAGCGATCGAACAGGCGCCCGAATATCAACGCCGTAAGCCCGGTAACACCCATAGCGCCCGCATACATCAACGGGATAGTTTCGGGACTGGTTAACGAGTTCTTCTCAAAGTGATAAGCGAGCAGCGGGAAGTCGACAAAACCCAGGGCCAGCAGACTAGCTGCGGCCACGTAGAGCCAAAAGACCTGTGGCAACTGCTGCTGTTTGGCGGGCGCCGGCGGGGTTCCCTGGTGAGGACTCACCGAACGGGCCACCAGCAGGGCGATGAAAGCCGCGCCGGCCGGTAAGGCTAGCCACAGGAATGCAGGACCGAAGTGGTGAGTGCGCGCCACCGATCCGGCCACCAGCAACGGCCCAAGCACCGCGCCCGTTTGGTCCATCGCCGCGTGAATGCCAAACCCTGAGCCGTGGCCCACGACTTCAGTTGCTTCAGACAGCAACACATCGCGCGCCGGTCCACGCAGACTCTTGCCGGTTCGTTCGACTACCACCAGTAAGGCCGCGGCTTGCCAGCTGCCCGCGAATGCGAGTGCGGGCACAACCACGAGGTTCAGGAAATAGCCAAGAGTGGTGATGGTCCAATAGGCGCGAGTGCGATCAGCAAGTCGTCCAGAAAAGTAACGCAGGCTCGCTGCGATCATTTCTCCGAGACCAGCGATAATGCCAACTTGCGTGGCGGTGGCGCCCAGATCCTTTAACAATGGACCAATAACACTGTGTGCGCCTTCGTAAGTCATGTCTGCAAACAGACTGACGAAGCCCAGGCAGACGATGAAGCGAAAGGCTGCTCTTCGCTCCAGTTTTGCGACCATCAACGTTTTAGGACCTCTCAAATAGAATCTCTAGCACGGTTAGAAATCCGAGTAGCAGCAAAAGTCCCACGGCCACGTAACGAATGACCTTTGGCGAGACTCGTTCCTGAATCCAACGACGGATACCGGCCCCCAGGAAAGCGGCAAGTACTCCCTTGGTCACCATTGCTGAAACTGCGCCGAGCCAAACGACCCATGGTAAGCGATAGCGAGCGGCTAGCGTCGCGGCGGTGACCTGTCCGACATCGCCCCACTCGGAAAAGAAGATCGCGGCGAACGACACCATGGCAGCTTTTTTCGCCGTGTGGGTCTTCTCTTTGTCGCGAGGCAGGTCAGACTTACGCCACAAAGTGAAAGCCACTCCCAGGAAACTGATAGTGGTGATTGTCGCTACCAGCAACGGGGGTAGTTTGGAGATCGCGTCACCGACTAATACTGCTACCCCCATCTTCGCCATGAAGGCGAGCGCCATTCCCAGCATGATAGGAAGAGTGCGATAGCGGGCGGCAAGCACGCTGGTGGTATAGAGCAATTTATCGCCGACGATCTCAGCAACAAACACGGTTCCGAATGTGGTTAGGAAGATGAGCACCATTTTTAGATTGGTGTAATGACGAGTCTAATTTTGGCTGGAGCGTTAGAAAGATAGCCTGCGCATTCTAGATAGCAAATTGGGAATTCACAAACGCCTGTAGCTGGGAAGGGGCAGAGCTGACCATACAGACGTCTTTCTTTGCTAGCGCGGTTAGGAAGGGTGGCAGAGCGGACCATGCACACGCCTCGCCACTGTAGCCCGTAGCGTCGCCCCCGCTGGCTGCTTCAAGTCACAAAGCTTCAATTGCAATTTTATCTTTAGGCGTGAGCAGTTAATACCTGTTGTCGCTGTCTGGAGAGGCGGCGGGGGCGGCGCTAGGAGCTACAATGGCGAGGCTTGTGTATGTCCCGCTCTGCCCCCTTCCCAACTGCGCCACTCAATGAAGGCTTGTGTATGGTCCGCTCTGCCACCCTTCCCAACTGCGCCAATCTGAGGAGTCCACTCAGAAAATAAACCGCGCTTGCAGTTGGAACATCCTCGGCGGGTCGATATTCGCGAACGCCGGAATAGCATTCGTTGCCGTACCCACCGCTACGAACTGACCAAACGTTGGACTGGCTGTTGGCAGATCGCCGTAGAGCGTCTGCCCGCGTCCGAGAAAGTTGCCATGGTTGAAGAGATTGAAGCCTTCCAACCTGAGCAATACACTCAGCCGCTCCGTTAACTTGATTCGGCTCTCGACGAAGGTGGCTACGTCGGAGGTTGGCGTACCTCTAAACGCAGACTTACTGATCATGACGCCGTTGATAACTGGCCGATCATTGTTCGCGCCATCGCCGTTATTATCGACACCCGTCGTCGCATTGAACGGACGCGCTGACGCAAGCATTGTCACCGTACCGGCCGTGATGTTGTAGGGGAACCGATAACTAAACGTGATCACCGCGCGGTGACGTTGATCGAGCAAACTCGGACCGCGCTCTTCCTCGCCAAGACGCGAGAGTATGCTTTGGTTCGGAGCCACGCCGTTACCGTCCGGTTCGCTTGTGTTGGTCGACTTGGACAGCGTGTAGCTTACGGAAGCATACAGGCGACGGCTGCCGCGGTAGGTAACTAAAGTCTGCAATCCGTTATAGTCCGCGACGCCAAGATTCATCAAAACATTCACCTGGCGTACGCCGCCATTTGCCGGCCGAATCGGACGCGTCCCATTAGCGTCGGTTACTGTGCCGGTAGGGTCACATTTTGTTGGATCCGTTGCCAGCATCCTGCGGCACTGGCCCGGGGCCGTGCGATCGAATGCTGAGGGCGCATTCAAGTCGACAGTGCGATCAATATTGTTCAAGTGCTGATGCACATAGTCGGCGCCTGCGAACAACCCTTTTACTATCTCACGCTCGCCACCGATCGTGATTACCTGGCTACGAGGATTGACCAGTTTATCCGGGTAGTTCGGAAGTAGATTGAAGTTCAGTCCGTAGCGAGCGAATTGTGCCTGGTAAAAACTTCGCAAACCCGCACGGATAGTGATGTCGCGGGCAGGCAGTTGTGATGGCGGCAACGCATTAGGATTCACGTTTACCGGTAGACATGGACCAGTAAGACAGGTCGGGAAGCCCGTTTGCCCGGGAATGGCGGTGTAGGTGGTCAATCCGTCGAGCCCATTCACCAGGTAACCGGCTACGGCATTGGATCTGATCTGGGTGTAGTACATCGCATAGCCGCCACGTATTGACGTCCGGGAATCACCACCTGGATGCCACCCAAAGCCGAGGCGGGGCGCGAAGTTCTTCGTCGCGCCGGTCAGTGATTGAAAATCGTAACGAAGACCGAGGTCGACCGTCAGGTCACTGCGGAGATGGAGGCTGTCCTGCGCGAATGCGGTCAGCAGCCACTGTGGTAACTCGTAACTACTGATGCCGAAGTTGATCGGCTGCGTGTAGTTTTGCACGTCCGCCAGCGTTAATTGATCGAGCGGAGCGGTGGTGGCGTTTCGGAACGCGAATGTGCCCAGGACAGCCGTGCCGGGTTCACTACCCGTGCCGCCTGAGGTGTGATGAATCACGCTGCCTCCGAAACGCAGGTAACTCTTGCCCCGCGACCACGACACTGTGTCCGAAACCTGCAGTTGGTGACCCCAGAGATTTGAGAGTCGCGACTGTCCGACAGTGAAAGGCACATTCCCACCTCGGGTGTAGGTGGTCGAAAGATTCTTCGCGTCCCAGAGCGTTACGGGATCACCATGCAAGTAGGCGACGCGCGCTTCGTTGAGCAGTTTCGGACTAATGATTGAAGTGTGATTAACCTGAAATGTCCATGAACGACGCGCATAAAGACGCGCAACACTGGGTGCGTTGGTGCCTCCGACTGCATCTTGCGGATTGTCATCGGAAAACCGGTCGAGGTTGAAGCGAAACATCAAGGTCTGGTTCGGTGTGAGCCTGTGGTCCAATCTTGCATTGACGAGAGTTTGCCGGTAGTGACCGGTGTAAGCGAGATTGCCATCCGGTGGCAAAACGAACGCCGGCAGCGAACTGGAAAGGAAGGTGGTTCGATTCTGGCGCGTGTAGTCAGCAGTGACGAAGAAAAAAGTTTTCTCCTTGATGATGGGACCACCGATGGTGCCGGAGATCTGGCTTAATTGATCGGGTATGTCCACCGGGTTTATAGCGTTAAGCGTCGTTGGGGTGACACAACTCGAAACTGACGGGGGACAGAAACCCTTGGTCGAAAATGTTTCTGCTTGCCAGGCGCCGGGTCGATACATGAACAGTCCTTCACCATGAAAATCATTCGTGCCTGACTTGGTGACGAAGTTCAACGCCGGTCCAGCTGTCCAACCGTACTCGGCAGAGAACGCATTCGAAAGCACATTCACTTCCTGGACGGCGCCCAGCGGTAACGTGGCGATTGCCGTCTGCCGGCCCCAAGCCTCGTCGTTGTTCGCACCGTCGAGCATGACTGTCGTTTGCCGGCGTCCACCAACACCGGTTACGAAGTAGGTCGCATTGACAAACAGATCTCCCGTTCCTTTCGCCTGGCGAAACGCGGAGTTCAGCAGCGGCAGCGTCGTCACTTTGCGCCCCAGGATTGGGGTCTCATCGATCTGCGGGCTGTTAAGCGGCACACCGATTTGCGGATTGGAGCGCACGCCTTCGGTGGTGCCGTACACAGTAACCTCGGCATTTGAAGAGCCAACCTGGAGCGTCACTTTTAACGTTGCCGTCTCACCAGCGCGTAGCGTGATGGCTTCGCGGTTCTCGTTGCCGAATCCATCTTTGGAAACAGTGACGGTGTAGGTCCCACTTATTGATAAACCGGGAATGGTGGCGTTGCCGTCGTTGCCTGAGTCGACGTCGCGCGTGGCGCCGGTGGCGGTGTTCACCACGGACACCTTCGCGTCCTTCACGACCGCTCCATTCTGGTCCGCCACGACGACGATCAGCGAAGCCGTGTTGGGAGATTGGGCGGCAATAGAAATCGCCACGAATGCAAAAAGCGCCACAAGCATGGGCGCACTTAATCTAGTCTTGATGCTCACCTTGCTGACCTCGTCACTTATGAATTCAGATCGTGCCGTCGCTTCCCGGCTGGAGGCTACTGAGCTGGGCTTGGTGAGAAATAAGTTGTTGCTTTGACGCTAGGAAACGGTGGCGGACAAAGTAAATCGCTATTGACGAAGTACTACCAGCTGACGTTGAGTTTGTCTAGTTGAGAACCCGGAGCGGTAGCGACGGGCAGCGAATTGGCGATTACCAACTGGCAATTGCCGATTCGGTATTCGTTGATTACGTTTGACCGACTAACGAATCAACAAATTAAGAAATCGGCAATCGGCAATTCATTACTGTCGGGTGTTCTTCACACCGTTGGAGATTCTTCAAAAGGCAGGTCCGGTTGGAAGCCTTTGTCACGACCAGCAACGTACAGTCGCATCGCGAACCAGAGAATTCCGATTGCCAGCACAATCCAAACTCCAGCCCAAAGTATCGCGGGAATGCCCGTGGCATTTGCCATGTTCACTGCGTCGGTCGGAACGGCTGGGGCAAAAGGTGATGAGAGGAAGAAGACTGTTTTGAGATCGAAGAGTGCATTCAACACACACTGTACTGCCAGGAAGCTGACGAAGAATGTTGCCACGCGGGCACTGGCAAACCTGGCGATAAGTATGAGCCCCGTGGCTAGGAGTGTTCCTGCCAGCAGGGTGAACGGGATTCCCGACCATGAACCACTCCAGCTAAAGAGTGGCTTGAATAGCCCAAAGATGATTGTCAATCCAAAAACCAGAATGGCTGATCCGAGCAGTACTATCCGCGCAGCGATCGCTTTCCGAATCAGTACCAGCAACAACGCGCCAAATGCCATCGAGCCCACGTAGCCGGCACTCGAAACCAGCACTTGCGAAATCAGGCCACCCTTAGTGGTGTAGGTCTCGCCGCTGGCGTTCATCGCCACGCTCAGGCTCTGAACGGAATTTCCAGTCAAAAGCGCGGCGAGCGCGTGGCCACCCTCATGAATAAAGGTGACGAAAATCCGGAAGGGATAAGTAACGATTTCGGCGAAAGGGATGAACCAGAGCACTACTGAAATTGCGGCCGCCACCAACAGTGTCATCGCCTGTGGTCGCGCGTCTCGGGATAGATTTACTCTCATCTTGGAATCTCCGCTAAGGGCTTTCTGCTGGGCTCTATTTTAGAACGCGCCTTAGTAAAACTAAAGCTCGCCAAGGATAACGCCAGACTCGGGCGAGATGTTCCGCATTTGCTTGTGAACTTAGGTGTTTGCCGGGTCTCGCTGGTAGTCGCCGGATTTACCACCACTCTTGCTTTCGAGTCTGACCTCCGTAATTGTCATGCCTTTTTCCAGGGCCTTGCACATGTCGTAAATCGTCAGCGCGGCAACAGCGGCGGCCGTGAGTGCCTCCATCTCGACGCCGGTCTGGGCGTTGGTGGAGACCTCCGCCTGCAACGCCACCCCATCACTTTCCACCGTTGCTATCAGGTCGACGTGTGTGAGCGGCAGAGGATGACAGAGCGGAATCAGATCTGCAGTCTTCTTGGCCGCCATGATACCGGCGAGCCGAGCGGCCTGGAGTGGATCACCTTTGGGCGTTCTGTGCTCCGCCAGTGCCTTGATTGTTTGCGGTGACATGAGTACTCGGGCTGAGGCAACTGCCCGACGGGCCGATATCTGCTTGGCGGTGGTATCCACCATGCGTACTCGACCCTGCTCGTCTATATGGCTGAGTTCGCTCATTGAAACTGGCCCTGATCCAAAAAAATTGGAGCTGCTGCGAGCGGAGGATAACAGAATAATCTTGACCGTTAAATCCGTCAGTGGCCCGCGCCCCGTACAGTAAATGAAGTTTGAACTTGTAGACGATGAAAACTACCTGGAGGATCCGTGTTCGAAACAGACAAAGAGGTATTGGATTGGTATGAAAGTCAGCCGCGGGCGTTATCGAAAGACTTCATTGATAGTCTCGACTGGCGTCAGGTGCGAGGCTACCCGCTGAATCCCGCGTTTGTGCCGGTGCTTCTCTATATGCGCGATGTCGAGTATTTCACCGATATGTATTATCGCGAACTGATGCGCACGCCTACCGGCCGGGATCCGGTGATCAGAAAATTTATGGACCGCTGGAGTGTTGAAGAGTTGCATCACGCAAACTTACTGAACCGCTTTCTTGGGGAGGCAGGCATTGCTACAGATGCTAATTGGCAGCGAGAGGCATCGCGCAAGATTTCCTGGAGCTATCGGCTGGGCAGTTATGTCGTGGACCATGCGACACTCCCTTTCGGCAAGTACTTTCACGCGGCCCATATGGTTTGGGGCGCGATAAATGAAATCACTACGCTGCAGGGATATTTGCGCCTGGCCCAACTGGCCGACCATCCGGTCTTGAATAAATTGTTGACCGGCATAATGCAGGAAGAGTCAGTGCACGCGAGTTTCTATTGGAATCTGGCGCGCGTAAAACTGGCTGAGGAAAAATTTTCGCGCGACCTGGCGAGATTCGTCATCAAGTGGTTCTGGACGCCGGTTGGACAAGGACCAAAGAAGGAAGGTGAGACTAACTACGTTATTGCCACACTGTTTCAAGGACCAAAGGGCCTCGACTTCTTTAATCGTCGCGTCGCAAGCAGGATTGAACGCCTGCCGGGGTTCGCGGGGTTTAAGGGATTGACGGAACGAGTAGCGCCAATTCTTCAGGCTGCAAACTGAAGAATGGAGAACCCGGAGCGGCGGCGACGGGATAGGACGGTCGACTCCGATTTTACTTGGCGAGTCGACCGTACCATCCCGTCGCTGCCGCTTCCGGGTTCTCCCTCAGGGCAATCTCACAACTTTCACACAAGCGCCTGCTTCTAATACCGCGCCGGCGGGGACGATGAGTAAGGCGGTCGTCCGGGCAAAGGCAACAAAATCGGATGAGCCGCCCCACTTCAAAGGAAACGCGATCAGTTCGCCGTCATCGTTAGTGGTGAGTTGCGCCGGCAAATAACTTTCGCGGTCGCCACTACCCTTCGTACTCTTTGCCAGCACTGCAGTTTGCTGTCTTAGCGTAGGTTCATTCGCTCCTTGCATCGCGAGCAACGCGGTACGCGCAAACAAATTAAAGGTGACTGAGACGGAAACTGGATTTCCTGGCAGTCCCATGACTAAACAACCGCCGGGCAGGCGAGCGAAAACGATTGGCTTACCGGGCCGCAGCGCGACACGCTCGAAGAACAAATCCGCTCCCAACTCTTTCAAAGCGGTCTTGGTGAAATCGTAGACACCCATTGAAACTCCGCCGGAGGTAATCAACAGATCGCACTTCTCCGCGGCCTTCGCCATCTGGATCTTCAACAGCGCAGTTTCGTCGCCGGCGAGTGGCAAGCGTTCACAGGTGGCGCCCGCGAGTTGAGCGTAGGCGGCGATGGAATAGTTATTCGAATCACGAATCTGATCCTGACCAGGCTGTTGATCCACCGGCACTAATTCGCTGCCGGTAGCAAATACAGCCACTCGTGGTCTTTTACTCACCTTCACCTCGGCATAACCGAACGAAGCTAACGTGGCCATCATGGCCGGGTTTATTTCGGTCCCAGTGGTAAGTACTGTCTCGCCGACTGTGATCTCGCTACCGCGTTTCACAATCGACTTCCCGAGTTCGACACTCTGCAGCAGTTCGACCACTGTTCCGTCTTTCAATTCATGAGTCAGTTCGACCTGCTGCACGCTGTCCGCGCCGTCGGGAACAGGGGCGCCTGTCATAATCCTTACTGCTTGTCCTTCTTCTAGAAAGTGATGCCAGCCATCCCCCGCGGACGACTCGCCGACGATACGCAAACGGGCAGGCGCATCCGACACGTCTGCGGCACGCACCGCATAACCATCCATCTGGGAGCGATCGAAAGGAGGGAGGTCGGAATCGGCGATGATGTCTTCGGCGAGAATCCGGCCCAACGCATAATCTAGTGCAACTTTCTCCGTCGGTAACATTGGTGTAATTTCCCGTACGATTTGAATCGCTTCAGCGACGGAGATCATTTCAGAGGGTTGTGCTCTCGACATTGGTTCGGAAATCCACTTTCGTAGCTTGAGTTTGTTTTCCGGCTCATTCTACAGGAATCTTAGGGCGTAGGCTGACATCCTCAGGATCCGATCGATGGTTTCAACTTTCTGTGCCACTCAGCGTTCCAATTCTGAACGGTCCTTGGTGTTTTTTGCGTGTGGTTTAGTGATCGTGAGTTCTCGGTTACGGACGATCCACGAATTCACACAAAACCGAAAGGCCGATGCTGGGCACCGGCCTCTCAAGGTTGGCGGAGACATTCAGCCTCAATCGGTCACCGTCCTCACATCAGTGACCGTAACGCCGTTATGGCAGATCATATTGCGAGGTTAAGAATGGTCAAGATGCAAAAATGACTATTTGTTGCCGAAACCGGCTATTTCGTGAGGCTCTGATGGCAGAATGCGGGATCCGCGTTCATGAAGCATCCCCAGTCGTGTTGGGAGCCAAAGAGGACCGTTCGATCAACACGGAGTCGCCAAACTCGTGGGTGAGGTACTCCCGTTCGTCCAACTCTATGCAGGCTTGTGTCAGGGTCGGCTCATCGACAAAAGCACGCAGTAATTCGTAGTGGCTTGTGCCGCGCTCGTGGGTGCCCGAGAGAATCGCGTCAACTATTCGCAAACGAGTTGTTGGTCCAATACGCCCCGTGGCCACGCCGTCTCCGGCCCGCACTTGCCCATCGTCGATGGCCGCACTTTCGAGTGCGCGCACCACCGTCGTGCCAATGGCCACGACGTGACCACCTCGTTCTTTGGTCTGCTGAATTAGGCGCGCCGTTACTTCGGGAATGCGATATGGTTCGTCCAAAGGAAGTAACCGATCCAAATCCTGA
>DATFRK010000381.1:0-10571 GCA_035263325.1 Pyrinomonadaceae bacterium
TTATCGTGTTACCACCACACTCCTCGGTTCCACTCCGGTTCCCGGAACGTCGTTCAAGCTGGAAGACGCCTTCGATTCACTGTCGGCAAAATCGGTCTGCCAGCAGCAAACGTTTCTCTCGCAAACAAAGTTCGAGAGTGCGAGCGCAGACCTCGTCTTGTTTTATACCTTCGACCAAAAGCCCACGGTCAGCGTCAATTTCAACGTTGAGTTTGAGAGTATCGGGCTGGCTTTTCCGCTGGCCGTTACCACCGAGGTCTTGCCCACTGTCCAGTTGCGGGGCTCGATCACCATCAAGGACAAGCTCGAGATTGAAGCCGATTTCAATCTCGCCACGAAATATCTCACCATCATCGTCACCGGGTTTCCGAGCTTTGGTGAGTTCGTAAAACAGTTCAGCTTCGACATGGGCAAGGAGTTGGGCTCTTCCCTGCCCGACGGTAATTTTGCCGGACTCGGCAGCATCACACTCGAAGAGATAGAGGTCGGCATCGACTTCACCGGGCCGAGTGTCGATCGCGTGCAATTCGTGGTGGCGGCTGAGAAGAACCTCTCGCTGATCGGCGAGCTGGTGGAGGTGCAGCCTTCACTGACCGTGCAGATCTATAGCCCGTTCGATGCGGCGGCGCGCCTGATTGACCTCGACGTCTATGGGCGCTGGATCATTGAGCAAGCGGAGATCGACACCTCGCTGGCCGTCAGCTCTAACGGTTATCAAGTGAGCGCCGCCCTGGCGTTGGGCCAGTCGCTCAACCTCTCACATTTGCTGGGCGACCTGCTGGGTGGACAGGTCCAGGGAATTCCCAATCTGGACGTGACGGGATTCAACTTCATCGGTATCAAATCAGGTAGCGACACTTACTACGAGGTCGAGCTTGATCTCGACACCGGCTGGCACCTCGGCGATCTGCCGCTAACGCTGGACGAAGTACATTTCGAGACCGCCTTTACCAACGGCAACCTGAGCGAGGCCGCAGTATCCGCGACACTCGAACTGGGCTCGGTCGCATTCACACTAGCCGCGGATTACATTCCAGACAATCAGGGTTGGAAGTTCAGTGGTGGGACCGTTCCCGGACAGACGATCAACGTGGGCCAGTTCATTGCCGATCTGTCCAAGGAGCTTGGCGTAGATCCTCACAACGATTTTCTCAAACCCTTTGAGTCGATCGAGATCACGGGCCTGTACGTCGAGTACCGGACATTCGAGGGACAGTCCTCGCAAATGTCGCTGTTTCTTTCTTTGCACGCCGGCGGGGAGTTTGGAGACTTTCTGCCGCTCGACCAGATCCTGGTTCGCTTTCAGACCAACGGTAGTGGAATCATGTGGCGGTTCGACGCCACTGCCTCCAATACACAAACTGACGTCACCAGGCTCTTAGATCACATCAATACGACGCACGGTGTGAAGGTGGATCTGCCGGAGAGTTTGACCAGCCTGAAGATCGTGGAGCTCGGAGGTTACTACGACAGTTCGCAGGGCAACTACGGCTTCACCGTCTACCTGAACTTCGGCAACAACGACGAGAACGCGAAAGTCTACGTACAGGTCGACTTGAAAAAACAGCTCGACGGCAAGCTGGAAAAAGACGTCAGAGGCCAACTGGTCTTTAACCAGAACACGAAAGATGAGCTGACGTTTGAGCTGGATCTGGTTTCGACCGCGCAGTCGACTGACTTCGTGGCCGTGTATGAGTCGTCTGACTCAACGCCGTTGTCACTCGAGTCGCTGATCAAGGCGATCACGAAAGACGGCGGTGACATTCCCGCCGGCCTCTCGATTGACATTCGCAACGCGCTCTTCTCACACCACGCAGCCGGCCAGGTCAGCAAGTCTATTTTCGCCATCGATATGGACGCCGGCATCAACCTGTCGAGCCTCGGCAACCTGCCGGTGGTCGGAGCAGAATTGTCCGCGGCCAAAACGCTGACGATGGCCTTCCAGATCGTCTACGCCACCGATGGCTACACGGTGGACGAGCTAAAACAACTAAACACGACATTGCCGCAAAACGCCACCTTCAAGTTCCCGGAAACCGCCGCGATTACCGCCAAGTCTCCGGAGGTCAACGCGCAGATCAGAATGGGCGCCGGTGAGAGTCTCAATATGAGCCTGCCGGTTGGGCTGAACAAAGACAACGGCCAACTCCAGCCCGGCAAACCCGGCCCACACCTGATGAATGCGCGTGCGGCCGAGACAGACGGAATTCAGTGGTTCGACATCAAGAAGGACTTCGGGCCATTGAACCTCAGCCGCATCGGTTTCAAGTTGAGCACGACCGGCGGAGTATCGCTCACCGGCTACCTCGACGGCGGACTGTCTCTCATGGGTCTGAGCGTTGAGCTGCTGGGCCTGAGCGTCTCGACGACGTTGACCGGCACAAATAAGTTTAAGCCGGTGTTTGACTTGAACGGGCTTGGCATCGACTTCAAGGAAGGCCCGCTCGAGATCGGCGGCGCACTCTACAAGCTCACGGATAACGACGTCACCGAGTTTGACGGGATGGCAATCATCCGCACGGAGAACCTGCAACTGAGTGCGATTGGATCGTTTGCGGAGTTGGCGGGGGGCGACAAGTCGTTGTTCATCTATGCCGTGCTCAATTATCCGATCGGTGGGCCGGCTTTCTTCTTCGTCACCGGCCTGGCTGCGGGTTTCGGCTACAACCGTCGTTTGCTGATCCCTGACGTGGGCCAGCTGAAACAGTTTCCCCTAATCGCTGAAGCTATGGCAGCGCAGCCCGCGCCACCGACGACCGACATGGCGCAGATGAAGGATTTTATCAGCGGCAAGATGAGCGGGATGCGATCCTACATCCCGCCGCAGGTGGGCGAGTACTTTCTGGCCGTCGGCGTCCGTTTTACGTCGTTCGAGCTGTTGGATAGTTTCGCACTGCTGACTGTGCAATTCGGGTCGCATTTCGAAGTAGACGTGCTCGGCATTTCGACGATGGTGGTACCGGCGAACGTAACGGAAACGCCGATCGCGGAAGCGCAACTGCTGCTAAAGGCTGCCATCATTCCCGACGAGGGCATTGTGTTGGTGCAGGCTCAGCTAACAAATGACTCGTACATTTTTTCTCGCGATTGTCATTTGACTGGTGGGTTTGCTTTCGCCAGTTGGCTGAAAGGCGAGCACGAGGGCGAATTTGTAGTCTCTCTCGGCGGATATCATCCGGACTTTAAAGTGCCCAGCTATTACCCGCAGGTGCCGCGGGTGGGATTCAACTGGTCGATTAGTTCCGAGCTTTCGATCAAGGGTGGCGGCTATTACGCGCTCGTTCCGCACGCCATCATGGCTGGAGGATCTTTGAACGCTCTGTTCCAGTCGTCCGATGTGAAGGCCTGGTTCAACATGAACGCCAACTTCCTGCTGATGTGGAAGCCCTTCCATTACGACGCCGAGCTTTCCATCGACATCGGCATCGACGTTACGATTCACTTCTTTGGGACTCATCACATCGGTTTAGAAGCCAGCGCCGACTTGCACTTGTGGGGCCCTGAGTTTGGCGGGCATGCGAGAGTCAGCGTCAAAGTGATCGGGATTACTTTCCACTTCAGCATTGATTTCGGCGCCTCCGCCGCGCCGCCGGAACCCATCGCCTGGAGTGATTTTCACACCACGTTCCTACCTGCCAACGACAAGATCGTCGGTCTCACGGTTGAGGGCGGTTTGGAACGCACCGTGAAAGACCAGGACGGCAACGATGTGTTGGTGATCAACCGCCAGGAGCTCAGCATTGTTACGAGCTCGGCATTGCCCATTAAGTCGCTCAGCGGCAGCTTCGCTCACAATTCCGACGCGCAGTTTGGCGTGGCGCCGATGAATCAGTCGTCCGTCACATCATCAGAACATCGGGTCACATTCAGCGGTAACGCCGGCCAACTCAGCATGGCGCCTGTCTCCAAGTCCATACCTTCAGCACTCTGGGGCCAGACGATGGGGACCGAATTGAACCGGCCCAAGTCGATGTTTCCGGCAATGGTCGGAGTGCGGTTGACTCCTGCAAGAGCATCTGACCCTGGCCCATCCGAAACCGTGGGCCGCGACAAACTTGCCTACGATACAACGCCATTGGCAGACGGCTACCGATTGAGTCAACTTCAGCCATTCAACGTGACTAACCCCAAGGCGACGTGGAAAGACGTTGAGAACAATATCCTGAATGCCAACGTGGCGGCTACGCGGAGCGAGCTGTTGAAGAATATGGGCTTCGACCCCGGCCAGTTCAACTGTAGTCAGCCTTTCTCTGCAGACACGATCTATCCGCCACAGTATGGTGAGTTCGAGGTGAAAAATGGAGGAGAATAACAAGCCGAAAGGATCGATTACTTTCATCTCGTATGACAAGCCAAGCATCACCGATGGTGTTTACGACCTCAGTGTGTCGCAGAGCTTCTCAGTTGGGACTGGCAGCATTAACGCCGGCGATACTCAGAAGAAGCTCAAGATCGCAGCTTTGGGCCCGCGCTTCTCGCTTGAGCCGCAACTGGTAACCGGCAAGTTTCCTCCCGATAAGAGCATGGGTGAGTACTACACCGTATTGCCACATCTCATCTTCAAGCGGTCCATCCTCCCCTGGGAACGAAAGATCTCTGACGCTGCGCCATATGCGGATGCGCCCTGGCTCGCACTGTTATTGTTTACCAAGGACGAGAATATCTCGGCGCAAACGATTTCTCTGGAGACACTCACCAACCCACCGCAGCAAAAGGGTTGGCAATTCCCCTCGATAACGCTGGAGCCCGGACAGCACAAAACCGATCGGCTGCTGGTTATCGACGTGCCAGGCACACTTTTGCAAAAGGTATTGCCTACCAAAGAAGCTTTGCCGTACTCGGTGCACGTTCGGCAATCAGCCGATCAAGCCAATGCCCCTGAATACCCAATCCTCGTCTGCGGCCGGTTGCCTCAACCCGGCAGCGATTGCACGGTACACCTCGTGTCGCTGGAAGGGCGAACGGATCTGTTCGACAGCTTTGATGCGAAACAGACCTACCGGCTGGTCAGCTTGAGTTCCTGGAGCTTCGCTTCGACCAGGAGCACCTCGACATTCAAGGACTTGTTGCTGGCAGCCTATCAAAACGACACGGATAAGAACCCGAACGAAACATCGAAGAACGTGTTGCGGATGCCCACGCTGGACAGCGCTGGAAACGACGACGCAGCGAAGATCAACGGTCTCTACCGGCAAGGGTGGGTAGCTCTCCCGCACCAGACACGGCAGGGAAATCAGTTGGTTTCGTGGTTCCGCGGGCCTCTGCTTCCTGGTCCCGCGAAGAAAACGGTCGACTTTACCAAACTGGAAGTTAGCGCCGCCGATCAACTGGTCCGATACGATTCGACCTTAGGGATGTTCGACGTCTCTCATGCCGCGGCCTGGGAGTTGGGTCGCCTGCTGATGCTGCGCGGGCGTCGTATCTCAGTCGCTTTCTTCAACTGGAAGCGTGCCAGGCTCCAGGCTTCACAACATATCGCCGCGCGTCACCTTCCGTTCGGGCAGCAATCAAGATCTTTGGCGTTGCCTGAGGCTGTGAGAGATTGGTTTGCCGGCTTAGGCACACTGAACGACGTTCCTTACAACTACCTGGTCCCTGACGCGAGCGAGTTGCCGCAGCCGTCCATTCGTTTCTTCTCAATCGATTCGGCGTGGATCGCGTACCTTCTGGATGGCGCGTTTAGCATTGGCCGAGTCGTCGCCAACAAACCAGGACTCGAGGCATCATTACGATCTGCAATTCCGATCCCAGGCCCGATGAGTGGCTTCCTGTTACGCTCCTCAGTTGTGGCCGGTTGGCCGCATCTCGAAGTGACAGGATATGACGTTGCCGGGGGCGGTACCGCGGTTCTGCCGGAGGGCGCCACGGAGGCGAACATTCTCAAACTTCTGCGCCTGGAGAGGATTGCACCCGACACACTGTTTTGTCTCTTCGCGGGTGAGATTAAGACCCTGGACCTAAGCGAAAAGGTCGAGGTGATCCACTTTGGCGTGTCCTTCGAAGATGGCCAGGGCGCCTCCAAAAAGCCGTGCTACTACAAGGTACTGCGAGACCCAATAACCGGAAACGAGTACAGCGTTGACCCCTCGACCGTGAACGTCTGCCAGAGCGATCCTGGCGGCCGTTGGGTCACAGTGCCCTTCAGTAATCCGACGGCCGGATTGATCGACATCGCGCAGTTAAAGGACGCGCTGCAAACCGCACGTCACAAGGCTATAGCACCCAACCTTTTCGCCTTCGAAATGGTAGAAGGCGTTGCCAAGGTTCGCATCGTCCTGCAGTAACTCGACAAAGGTGTGGACGCCCTGTCAATACCACGCGAAGCTTCTCTCATTTCTCACCCGGTCTCAACTCTCAAGGTTGTGTCCTAGGCGGCGGTACGAAGTTTGGGTCAAATCCAACGCCGCCGGGAAAGAAGTTGACAGTACCCCAGAGCTTTCTGCGGGCCAGCGAGAAATTTGTCAGACTCTTGATTACACCGAATCTGTTTTGAAAATACGAACTCTACCTGATCCGACCAAACCACTCTTCCTCTTATCCTCTTAGGTCGAAAACTGGACCAACTGGACGGAAACATTTGGGAACCTCTTGGTTTGTCGTGCGCTGATTTGCTACCAGGAAGGTCCCCATTAGTGCGTTTGGCCCCCTTTTTTGCGATAGAGGGATAATCTCGATGCGCTCACCTAAGGCAACAAAGCCAACGCTCAGCAGGCTTGGCATCGCGGTCCTCCTGCTCGGCGTTTTCATGTCAATTATCTTTGCTCAGGATATACAGCCCACCACTGTCCTTTTCGAGAACGTCCGGGTGTTCGATGGCAAGTCTGCGCAGCTCTCTGGGCCAACGAACGTCCTGGTGCGCGGCAACAAGATCGAGAAAATCTCCACAGCCCCGATTCCAGTAGACCGAAGCGCCGCCACACAAATTGTTAATGGTGGAGGTCGGACGTTGATGCCAGGCCTGATCGACATGCACTGGCACACAATGTTGGTCCGACCTACGCCTGCGCAATTGCTCAGCGAAGATTTTGGTTATCTGACCCTCATGGCGGGCGCCGAGGCCACCGACACACTCATGCGCGGGTTTACCACTGTTCGCGATGTGGGCGGACCATCGTTTGGGCTGAAGAAGGCCATTGATGGGGCCATCGTCGTTGGCCCACGCATCTACCCGTCCGGAGCCATAATCTCCATTACCAGCGGTCACGGCGACTTCCGAAAGGGGTGGGAGGTGCCGCGTGTCGTCGGTGCACCGCTGAGTCGTCAGGAGGCGACTGGAGCAGCTATGGTCGCCGACAGTCCGGATGAGGTCCGGGTGCGCGTGCGTGAACAGCTAATGTTGGGTGCTTCGCATATCAAGCTGACGGGGGGTGGCGGAGTGGCATCTCCAAACAGTCCGCTCGACGTGAGTACGTTTACCGAAGCTGAACTTCACGCCGCCGTTGAAGCGGCGGAGAACTGGGGTACCTACGTCACGGTTCACGCCTACACGCCCGCCTCGATCCAGCGAGCGATCGCCGCGGGAGTGAAGTGTATTGAACATGGGCACTTGATGGATGAGGCAACCGCGAAACTGATCGCCGAGAAGGGCATCTGGTTGAGTACGCAACCGTTCCCAGAAGAATTGGGTAACGCGTTTCCGCCAGGTTCTGAAGAGCGGGCCAAGTTCCAGGAAGTGTTCGCCGGCGTGGATAGAACTTACAAACTTGCAAGAAAGTACAACATCAAAACGGCATGGGGCACCGACATCCTGTTTTCGCAGGCGCTCGCGCAGAGACAGGGTGCCCTGCTAGCGAGCCTGACCGCTTGGTACACACCCGCGGAAACGCTCATCATGGCGACGGCAACCAACGCCCAACTGTTGGCATTGTCGGGGAAACGGAGCCCGTACAAGGGCAAGCTCGGTCTGATAGAGGAGGGCGCTTTGGCAGATCTGCTGCTGGTAGACGGCGACCCGCTCGCAAACATCCAGCTGATCGCCGATCCGAAGAAGAATTTCGTCCTGATAATGAAAGACGGAAAGATTTATAAGAACATCATCACATCGTCGGCGACGACGAACTAGATGAAGCTCAAGGATAACCACCTCAACCCGCAGTGCTCGCTTGCTCGTTAGGTACCGATTGGTTTTTCAGAACCATTCGCAGAACCTTACCAATCCAGATTACGGTTTGTTCCGACTCCTCTGTCTCCTTCACATTGTCGCTACAAGACGCTTCGCCCAGGTTGAGGTCTGGGAAAATCACGGAAGCCTTCGTGAATCTACACAACGGGAGAGTGATCATGAAATCAAGTCGAAATTCGAAACGCTTGACACTAAATACAGTTAGCAACGGTCCCGCCGGTTCGCGATACCTAAAGGCCGAAACGCTATGGGTCCTGGTGCCAACTCGACACGTCATGCCCAGCATTTCTAAACTCAGCCTGGGAACTTTCTATCAGACTCTGCTGATCGTTGGTTGTTGCCTTGCTACGGTGTCGGCACAAACACCCGGGCAGGATCCGGTCCAACAACTGCGTCAGGATATCATGGCCCAGCAAGCGACGCTCGAAGAACAGAATAGAAAGATGGACCAACTGTTGCTTCGCTTGGAATCACTTGAGCGCGAAAGAAAAACGGTCCCTGCGATGACAGCAGGCCCTAAACCTCAACCGCAACCTCATCAAGCCGATCCAATGAATAATCCTCAGGCACCTCTTTTAGTTAGGGATCCTATCGGTGATCTAAATGCCGACGAAGTTAGTGCAGGAGAGATACCAGGATCGATTCAGCTTCCGACTACGAAGGGAGTGTCGCTGGCCATCGGTGGGTTTATAAAATCCGTCGCTTATTACGACACGAGAGCGGAAAATCGCGGCCCGGTCTTCTTCCCTGCTTCCCTTGGTGCGGTCCGGGATGATCTGAACGGCGACTTCGCTTTAAGCGCGGCCCTTACTCGATTGAACTTTGACGCTCGGACCAAGGTAGGCAATGCCAGGTTTCGCGGACATGTCGAGTTCGATTTCAACGCCGCGAGCAATTTCAATTTGCGGCTCGGTTACCTTACCTGGGATGACCGGTGGGGACAGGTTCTTGCCGGAAAGTTCTGGTCCAATTTTATGGACCTCAGGGCTGGCGGGGAGGCGTTGAGTGAAGCAACGGTGAGCGGAGCAGTTTTCGCCAGGCAGGCCCAAATTCGTTACACACGTCAGCTTAGACGCGGCGTGAGATGGACGGTATCTGTGGAAGATCCGCAGAGCAACGATGTGGTCGCGGCGGAACCGATCCTAACACGCACTGCCTGGCCCGATTTCATCAGCACAATCTCCGTGAATCGGGAACGCAGTCACATCCAGTTAGGGGGTCTCGTACGCCGGCTAACAGTTGATCCAAACGGAGAGAAGAATTTTGGGACCACGGGATGGGCCGCTCACCTGAGCAGTCACCTTGATTTGGGGTCGAACAGGTTGGCAGGAACGTTTGTTTACGGCCGAGGTCTTGGACGCTACATGCTCGGGCTACTGTCTACTTCTGGAGGCTTTGTCGATCTCGACCAACGTTCGATCTCAACCCGAAATGCCCTGGGCGGCACGGGCGTCGTTCGGCACAGGTGGAACTCGCCTTGCCGCACCACCACTGGCGTGGGTTACGCAACCGTGGAAAATGATCCGCGACAACCCGACGCTGCTCTTCGAGCGACGGTCTATGGCTTTGGGAATCTACTATGCACGGTTAGGCCATATCTGACGATCGGCGGCGAGTACACTTATGGGCGGCGCTGGAACAAAGTAGGGGCGCTCGACAACAACCGTTTCATGATCGGATTTCAATTGTTTTGATTTATCAGACGGCGAAGCGTCGGAGTATTGTGGCGACTACGTTGTCACTTCACCGATAATGAACTTATTCGCTGGATCCAAGACGCTTTCGATATTCGATGGGGGATTGTCAACGTAACTTGGGCAAGAAATATACGGGCGGATCAGGTGCGGTGAATCCGAGTTCATTTTGTGCTGTCGATGGTACTGTCAACTTAACTTACTAGATCATTAGGCGGGGCAGCGTAATCGAGCCTCGTGACGAAATCTCGCTAAGCTATTCAAATATGTTCACAATTGGTGAAGGTAAATTCAGTCAACAAATATTCATTAATTACAAAGCTTCGGACGTCCAGCAAGCAGCTGCGGGCGACCGGGATTACATTGTCTTCGGAAGTACATTCATTCCTCACGAGAAAGTGCAACGCGGTGGAAATGCCAATGAAGTAGACGCCTACAAGGAACAAAGAAGAGTTTTGGACAGAATGCCTGGGGCATTTACGGACTTGCGGATCTATCTTTTCTTTCGTGAGCAAATTAATCGGCGGATAATCGAGAATGGAGGAAGACCCTAGTGCGCAGCCTTACGATTTTGTTGGTGTTCTCACTGATAACTCAATCCGAAATAGTAAGCTCGCAAACTAATTGCGTTAAAGAGAAGATTTGCTTAAAGGTCATTTCGCAAAGATGGTTAACAGACCCAGAACGAAAACGTTTAGCGCCACTCTCTGGTGCTTCAATCGCCGTCAGATTAAGACTGAGTAATGAGAGTAATG
>DATFRK010000382.1:0-4456 GCA_035263325.1 Pyrinomonadaceae bacterium
TAGCTGGTGGCTAACAGGCCGAGGCTCGATTCTCCGCCGATGTCGTGCTTGAGGCGAAGCACTCCGATAGTGGCGTTCTTATCGACAAAGCGTTCAATTCCCGGAAGCACGATCGGGTCATTCTTTTCTTCAGCGCTAAAGTCACCGGGAGCGTTGTCGCTGGCGAGCAGCAAGCCAAAGGAGTTGTGTCCGCGCTTCCCGGTGAACTTGGCGGCGACGTCCGGATCAATGATGGTGCGAGTGTGCACGATTCTGATGGGGGTGCGAAAGATGTCGATGCCCTCGAGGAAAAAGGGGCGCTTTTCTTCGAAGAAGATCGGAAAGCGTTGATTGGCAGTGACAACCAGTTGATCAGTTTCCACCTGCGCGAAATCAGGATTGATCGCCGCGTCAAAAGTGACGCCCGACGAAAGAGTCAACTTGGCGGTCAAGCCAGGCTCAAGCTTGATTGGTTGATTGACGAAGCGACCCGGATCCAGCAACAACGGGTTGCCGAGCGTGAGGGCGTGTGGCAGCGCGCGAACGCGCTGGCCCGTTTCGGAAACTGTAACCGTAGGTATCAGTTCCAGCGTACGTTCCCGGCCAACATCTTCAATCCCCGTAATGCTGCCGGCCTGTTCGAGGAAGCGAATGAAGGTTGAGGTGTTGAAGTTGCGACTCTCACGGCGGAGCGGCATCCACGTGTCCCACTCGTCAAGATGCCTGACCGATCGTATCAGATGCACACCCCAGGATTTGCCCTTGCCCGCTTCATAGCGAAGGGAAGCAAACGGAATCGACGCTTCGATCATGTAACCATCTTCAGTAATCGTTCCGCGTGATTGCATCACCACATCCACGCTCCAGTCGATTCCTTGTCCCTCGGTGAAGATTCCGTCGGCTTGCACACCCAGCGGATTGAAAAGCAGGACGTAGGCCCGGCGCTGATCGTTGAACGTGTCGAACCAAACTGCGACATAGTCGTTACCAGAGAGGTCATCACGTTTAGCCACCGTTGCCCGCACCTGGCCACTCTGATCGAAGGCGTGAATTCCGAGATAGAGAAACCTGGCGTCGTAGCCGATCCTTACTTCGGTGGGCTGAGAGGCTTTGCTGTTGTCGCCCGGTTGAGTTTGCAGGAAGTCGTTGAATAGTGTCGCGCTTTGCCAAACGACATCATCGAGTAGTCCATCGACGACTGGTGGCTGCTTAAAGCGAGTAACATGTATTGTCGACTTTTTGTTGCCTGTTTCAGAGGGCTTATCGCGTGGGTACTTGTCAGGGAGGGTGTCCGAGCTTGTCTGCGGTGTGGCAGCGGTGGTGAGGGACAGGCTTAGACAAGACAGGAACACGTAGGTGACGAGCAGACGGCGAGTACCAAGCTGAGTCAGCCTCCGAAAACCTTGCAGTAGGAGACGAATAAGGCGCATCAACCCTTCTGTTATGCTAAATAGTTGTGTAACCGCTAAAATAACTAATAATGGTTACGACATCTAAACTCAACAGAGAGTGATTCGTCAATGAGATTTCGACTGAGGAGCAACGGAGTGCGTAAGTGAGGGGTGCAATCTCTCATTCTCCATGCTTTAGCCTGGGGGATCACGAGCAGCATTTTGCGGGAACCATTTTAATGGTTCCGCAACCAGGCTAAGGGACAAATCATTCAAATGGTTTAGCGATAACGGACGCGCCGAGACCCCAAGCTAAAGCATGGGGAGAATGAAAATAGTCTCGTGCCGAAAGAACCCTAGAATCGTCTCCGTAGCTGTACTGCGTTCGCCTGCTGGTCTTATGATCGACCTTGATTACTTATGCCTGGAGCAGCGGAGACAAAGAAGTTCAAGCTGGTCGGCGGACATCCGGCGCTTGATTTCGTCAACACAGTGGGTGGTTGGGCTAGTGATCCAGCGCGCCGCAGTGGGCGTGACCACAGAGATACTGTGTTGCGAGACAAGTTGGAGACTTACTCGGATTTCCTCGCGTTGTGCCAACAGATTGGCTTGCTGCCTGCTACTGAAGGAAATAAACTCCTGCGCCTCGCGAAAGAACAACCGCTGGCCGCGGAACGAATGCTCAAACGAGGATTGCAGTTGCGAGTTACCATTTACCGGCTTTTCCGATCGGTGGTGGAGCACTGGCGTCCGTCACCGGGTGATCTAGCGAGTCTAAATGATGAGTTACTCCTGGCCGGGAAACACGAGCAACTAGAGGCAGCAAAAGTCGGGTTTAGCTGGGGTTGGCGGGGCGAAACTATTCAGCTCGATCGTCCCCTGTGGTCACTGGCCTTATCTGCGGCGGAGCTGTTGGCGTCAGCAGAATTGTCTCGCTTGCGGCAATGTTGTGGCGAGGGCTGCGGGTGGATGTTTCTGGATACCAGCCGGAACGGACGGCGCCATTGGTGCGACATGAAGGACTGTGGCAACCTGGCCAAGGTACGACGATTCCGCCAGCGCCTGCGCGAGAAGTGACTTCACCAGTGAACTTCTTCCTTAAGGAACAGCTCCATTAAATCATTTCGCACCGCAAAGCCATGTCGTTCATAGAGTGGGCGACTCCGTTTCGTCGGCCACAGGATAACTGCGTGAACATCTCGCTCACGAATCCAAGTGAGCGCTGCGTCTAGTAGCTTTGACCCGATCCCGTAACCACGCGAACTTTCCCGCAGGTAAAAGTTTGTGATGTAAGCATGGTATTCCGCCTCAATCGCCGGATTCGGAATTTTTTCGATCAAGCCTACCCATAAGTGCCCGACCGGCCCTTGCTCTATTTCTGCTAACCAACAATGCCAGGCATCGCTTGCTGCTAGACGACTCTGCATCCACACCAAGCAGCGCGCGAGGAAGCCCTCTTCGCTTTCGCAAGTTGCACCCAATGAGCAGCGAAACTCATAGCGCAGACTGGCGAGTGCGACGGCGTCTGCCGACGTGGCTTTCCTGATGACCACCTTACTCTTATCACGCGAATTCACTCGCAGATCTTTAGCACTGATTACCGCTTTTTGCCAAAGTATCCAACCGAAAGACCAATCGGTGTGCCTACGCAGATCATGTGTATCACAACCGCACTGATCACCGAAGAGAATGGCTGAAAAAAGTTGCGATGAAACCTCAATGGTAGGACCACGCCGCACATGAACAGATAAACCACAATGCCGTAGAGTGGACCACAGAGATAAGCCCGGTCGATTAAGAACCTAAGTTTACGGCTGGCAAGGTAATACACGGTGCAGGCAACGAAGGCGATGGTGAAATGGATCAGAAGGCCGAGAGCGGCGGCCGGCAAGCCACGTTTGTACGAGTCGGCGCCCAATAAGCCACTCGCCACTGATTGCAACACAAAGATCGGCGAACGACCAGCGCGGAAATAGCTGGTCAGAAACGCCGCACTTATGTCCATGATTCCTGCGAGTAAGCCGCCCCATAGAATGGCGCGATTAGATTTTGGCTTTGAGACGGCGAAGGTTGTTGCCTGTGCACTCATAATGTTTCCTGGCTCCTTCCGAAAATCACTTCTCGAATACAGCAGTGGCATTCGGGTAGTCGACTGTCACGCGGAAGAAATGTAGGGCGCTGCCACCAAGGGCGCCTTCGATTTTCTTGTCCGTCCATTGCGACATCACTTCATGGAAGTTCTTGTCTTCACGTCGCGTAAACCAAACCGGTCCGACGGTATAGCCAGCCACGGAAATGGTGGGCACTTCAATCATGCTTTCACCCGTTCCTTGTTCGGCGTTTTCAACGACCCGCCATTGCGGATGCCGGCTATGCCACCTGGCAAAGGTGGTGGTGGTGATAAAGCTGGTGGCTCGCAGGGCCGCACGTTTGTCATTGATACTGGCAAGAGCCGGGTCCGTGAGCAGAGTTGAGGCGCCAGTGTCAAAAAGCAGGTCCAGTTCTTCCTCATCAATCAGCACGCGGATGCGGGGATAGTTATTATCGCGTACACCCATTGGGGTCTTGTGAAAGCCAAGTGTTAGGCGGTGACTGTCGTCGGTCTTCGGTAAATCGCCATCAGCGCGAAGCAATAGCTGTTGCTTCAGATAATCGAAAGTCCAGACGCGGTTGGCAAACCACTGGTGGCCGAGCATTCCTGACCACCCCAGTCTCATCGCGGTCCGCGAGGCAACAGGCCTCACCAACAGCTGTGCGTTACTGGCACCCGGTGGCGGAATCAGGTAGCCGTCCTTGAAACGAGGGAATTTAACTGAGTCTGGTCCTCCGCTACCGCCCTTAATCAACGGCAGCTTCAACTGCTCCACGACGTCGGCGTAGATAAACAAGGCGCCGCCCGTATCGGTGAAGAACTTTAGCGTCGTGCCATCCTCCGTTACCGGCTGCACGTAGAATCGGTATTCGTCATACTTAACCGGAAGCACGAGCGGTTGGCCCGCAGTTTGAGCGGCAGTGGGTGAGAGGCAGAGAAACAACACTAAAAACGAAAGTGAGAGGCCAACTGGGTTCAGCAATATTCTGTGCTC